>NZ_JBSGZD010000163.1:0-17414 GCF_053610825.1 Streptomyces sp. NPDC054863
CCTGCGAGGCAGGTGTCCCGGGCCTTCACCGCGGCCGGGGAAGCGCGTCAACGGTGCGCGGCGCGCACGGCGGTGAACTGCCGACGGAGCAGTCCGTAGATCAGGGTGTCGGTCCACCGGCCGGAGTTGGGGTTGAGGGAGAACTCGGGACGCAGCCCCTCGCGCCGGAATCCCACGCGCTCCAGCAGCGTCGCCGACGGTGTGTTGCGGGGATCGCATTCGGCGGAGACGCGGTGCAGACCACGGTCGAAGAAGAGGTGGTCGAGGAGCGCGGTGACCATTTCGGTGCCGTACCCCTGGCGCTGGTGGGCGGGCGCGAGGGTGAAGCCGACCTCGGCCTGCCGGAGGTTGTCGTCGAGCCACACGCCGAGGTCGCCCACCAGGACCTCCTCGCCCCGGTGCTCGACCGCGTAGTGGAACCAGCCCGGCTCGGTGGGCCGCTCGGCCGCGTACCGCAGTACCTGCTCCGCGGCGTCCTGCTCGGTCAGGGGGGAGCGCCAGACCTGGTATCGGGCCACCGCCGGGTCGTTCCGGTAGGCCCGCAGGGGGCCGGCGTCATGGGGAGCGAAGTGGCGCAGCAGGAGGCGGGGCGTCGTGATCAGTGGGTCGGCCCGGCACGGCTGTGCCCGTACGGCCAGAGCCTCGTCCCGTACGGAAAGGGCCTCGTCCCCCGTGGCAAGGGCCTCGTCGAGGCCGCCGGGCCCGGTCGGTGCGTTCATTCACCGCACCGTGTTCCCGGGAGTCAGACCGTGACCGGCGGGCACCGAGGCGAGCGCCGTGTCCTCGTGCACGACCCGGTTCTGCTCGTCCACGAACACCACGCGCGCATCGAGCTTCGCCGCCTCGGCGTCCGGCACCGTCGCGTACGCGATGACGATCACCAGGTCGCCGTTCTGGACCAGCCGGGCCGCGGCGCCGTTCACCCCGATGACGCCGCTGCCCCGGGGGCCCTCGATCACATACGTCTCCAGGCGGTTGCCGTTGTTGATGTCCACCAGGTGGATCTGCTCGCCGGGGAGCAGATCGGCGGCGTCCATCAGGTCGGCGTCGATGGTGAGGGAACCGACGTAGTTCAGGTCGCACTGCGTGACGGTGGCGCGGTGGATCTTGGACTTGAGCATCGTACGGAACATGAATTCCGCCTCTCGGGCCTGTGGGGATTTTCTTCGGATCATTGCGCAGGGCGCGCGCGAGGGGGCGCCGGGGAATTCCTGATGCGGCTTCCCGGAAATGGGCGTGCCGGAAACATCGCCCTCCGTGGAGGTGCGGCGTCGTCATAGTAGGCATACGAACGGCCGTTACGGATACCCCTCGGGGAAACAATTGAA
Organism: Streptomyces sp. NPDC054863; assembly: GCF_053610825.1. Taxonomy (NCBI): domain Bacteria; kingdom Bacillati; phylum Actinomycetota; class Actinomycetes; order Kitasatosporales; family Streptomycetaceae; genus Streptomyces; species Streptomyces sp. NPDC054863. The sequence goes on from NZ_JBSGZD010000163.1 coordinate 1,329, forward strand.
TTGTTGCGGGACGGTGAGCCGGGTGTGTCCGTGAGTTCTTCGGGCGGTGCCTTCTCGCGCGGAGTGCTCCCGAGGTCCACGGCGGCCGGCCTGCTCTCCGACTGCTCTCCGGCCGGTCGTACGGCCGGTCGTACGGGTCCTTCGTCCGCAGGAAGGCGCGAGGTGACCGGTGTCATATGTCCCCTTCGTGCCCCAATTTTCTTGTGCTCATGTTCTGTCGGTGCAGGTTGGTGAGCGGCGGCGGGACTGGAAAGGGTGCCGACGCCTGTGGAATTCTCCGTGGTGGCACGAGGGAGGAATTCGGTTCCCGCCCTCGCATTCATGCCCCACCCATTCGCCCCTTCGTATTCGTCCGCGAAAAACGGAACGGTGCGCAGGGGGAAAGGAGCTTCACATGACAGTGGAAATCGCCCCCTCGGACGCGCAAGTCATGGCCGAGCGGATCGCAGAGGTCTTCCAAGAGGTGCTGGGCGCGGACGAAGCGCCCGACACGCACAGCGGATTCCTGGACATCGGCGGCGACTCGCTCACGGCCGCCCGTGCGGTGTCCCTCATCAGTGGCCGGCTCGGCGTCCGGGTCACCGTGCGTGACCTCTTCCGGGCACGCACGGCGGCAGGCCTCGCCGACCTGGTCCTCAGGCGCCAGGCCGCCTGACCCGCAGCAGAGCCGGTCCGCACGGGCCGTCCCGTGGCGGGACCGGCGGAGCGTGAGCACGTGTTCGTACGAGTTGACGAGTTGACGAGAGGTAGAGACATGGTGGCGCAGACGTACCGCGTGGTCGTGAACGGCGAGGAGCAGTACTCGCTCTGGCCGGCCGGCCGCGAACTGCCGGAGGGCTGGTTCGACGAGGGGACCTCCGGCTCCAAGGAGGAGTGCCTCGCCCACGTCGAGCAGGTGTGGACGGACATGCGGCCGCTCAGCCTGCGACAGGCTCGGTGAGAAAACGGCCATGACGACGATCGAGGAAACAGCCGGAACGGGGAACACGGCCGCCCAGAAGGGCCGGGACGCGAGGGCGCTCGCGGCTGCGCGGCGCGAGCTGCTGGAGCAGCGTCTGCGCGGTGGCCGGCGAGAAGCCGACTCGACCTCGGACGCCTCAGTGGCCATACCGAGGCTGCCGGACGGCCGGAGCGCGCCGCTGGCACCCGTACAGCACAACCTGTGGGTCGCCGACCGTCTGACGTCGGACAACTCCACGTTCAGCGTCCACCGCGTACTGCGGCTGACCGGGCGGCTCGACCGCGACGCGGTCCGGCGGACGCTGGACGCGCTGGTCGAGCGGCACGAGACCCTGAGGATGGTCTTCAGGGACGACAGTCCGCCCAGCCAGCGTCCACTGCCCGCTCATCCCGCCGCGCTGCGGACCGTGGACCTCGGCCACCTGCCGCCGGCCGCACGGGCCAACGCGGCGGTACGGGTCGCCGAGCAGGAGATCAAGGACCCCTTCGACCTGGAGGCCGGTCCCCTCTTCCGGGCGGTGCTGGCGGTGTGCGACGAGACCACACACCTCCTGGTGCTGAACCTGCACCACTGCATCGCCGACGAGTGGTCGTGCGGTGTACTGGCCCGCGAGTTCGGGGCCCTCTATGCCGCGTGCGTACGGGGCACCGGCGACCTCGCCCAGGTGCTGCCGGAGCTGCCCGCCTCGTACACCGACTACGCGGCCTGGCAGTCGGCCCGGCTCTCCGGTGACCTGCTGGACAATCAACTCTCCTACTGGCGCACCACGTTGGACGGGATCGCGCCGGTCCTGGAGCTGCCGACCGACCACACCCGGCCGCCCGAACCGTCCTTCTGGGGACACGGCGCCCGCCGCCGGCTGTCCCCCGAAGTCAGTGCCGCGCTGCGGGACTTCGCCCGCCGTCACCACGTCACCCTCTTCACCGCCCTGCTGACGGTCTTCGCCGCCCACCTGCACCGCTGGAGCGGGGGACAGGAACGCTTCTCGGTGCTCACCCCGGTCTCCGGACGGGTCACCGCCGAGACGGAACCCCTGATCGGGATGCTGGCGAACACGATGCCGCTGACCGTGGACGTCACCGACGGGCCGAGCTTCGCCGCCCTGGCGGAGCGCATGCACACGGTCGTGCTGGGAGCCCTGGAACACCAGGACGTCACCTTCGAGCAGCTGGTCGCCGACTCCGGGCACCCCCGGGACTCCTCCCGCAACCCGCTGTCCCAGGTCATGTACCAGTGCATCGAGCCCCGCGAACACATCTGGGACCTGCCGGGACTTGAGGTCGAGCGGGAACGGGTGCGCACCGCCTCCGCGAAGGTCGACCTGTCGCTGGTCGCGGTCAACCTGGAGGAGGGCATCAGGCTCGACCTGGTGGGGGAGAGCACGCTGTTCGAGCCGGCGACGGTGGAGCGGATGCTCGATTCGCTGGTCGAGTTCCTCGGCCGCGCCCTGCTCGCGCCGGACGCCGCCGTCGGCGAGGTGGACCTGCTGTCCGACGCCGACCGCGCACTCGTCGTCCACGGCTTCAACACCCCCGCCGCCCCCGCCGCCCCCGCGCCCGAGGGCACCGTGCTGGACCTCTTCGCCGCCGCCGTCGCCGCCACGCCCGAGGCGACCGCGGTCACCTTCGGCGCCACCTCCCTGACCTACCGGGAGCTGGACGAGGCCTCGGACCGCACGGCCGCCCGGCTGCGGGCCGCCGTACCCGGGCCCGGCGCGCTCGTCGGCATCCACCTGGCCCGCACCGAGCGGCTCGTCGTCGCGCTGCTGGGCGTGTGGAAGGCGCGCTGCGCCTATCTGCCGCTGCCGTTGGACCACCCCGCCGAGCGGCTGCGCGCCATGCTGGACGACGCCGGGGTCTCCCTCGTCGTCGCCGACCGCGGACGCTGCACGCTGGGCGACGCGGTGCCGGTCCTGTACGCAGACGCAGAAGGAGTAGGCGCAGAAGCAGACGCAGAAGGGGCAGGCGCAGAAGAAGCGGACGCGGGGGAGCACGTCCCGGCAGCCGCCCGACCGCTGCCTCGCGATCTCGCCTACCTGCTCTACACCTCGGGCTCCACCGGCCGCCCCAAGGGAGTGGCCGTGGAGCACGCGGGGCTGGTCAACTTCCTGGCCGGCACCCGGCAGCGGCTCGACGCCGGCCCGCACGACGTGTGGCTGGGCCTGACCGGTCTGTCGTTCGACATCTCGCTGGTCGAGATGTTCCTGCCGCTGATCTGCGGAGGCCGGGTCGTACTGGCCCCCGAGGACGCCGCACGGGACGGAGCCGTCGCCGCCCGCGTCGCCCGCGACCACGGCGTCACCCATGTGCAGGCGACCCCGTCGGGCTGGCGCATCCTGCTGGCCGCCGAAGCACGGCTGCCCCGACTGGCCGTGGCCATGACGGGCGGCGAGACGCTGCCGCCGTCCCTGGCCACGGAGCTCCGGGACCGGGCCAGGCTGCTGTTCAACTGCTACGGGCCCACCGAGACCACGGTGTGGGCCACCTACGACGACGTCAGCGACCCGGCCGCCGAGATCACCGTCGGCACCCCGATCGACCACGTCACCGTGTACGTACTCGACGGCGCCATGCGGCCGGTGCCGCTCGGCGTGCCGGGCGAGCTGTACGTGGGCGGAGCCGGAGTGGGGCGCGGCTACCACGCGCGCCCGGAACTGACCGCCGGGGCCTTCGTCCCCGACCCGTTCGGACCGCCCGGGGCCCGCCTGTACCGTACGGGCGACCTGGGAGCCCGGCGCGCGGACGGCCGGATCCGCTTCCTCGGCCGCAACGACCACCAGGTCAAGGTCCGCGGCCACCGCATCGAACTCGGCGAGATCGAGGCCCGGTTGGCCGCGCACCCCGGCGTGGAGCACGCCGCGGTCGTCGTCCAGCACACCCCCGCCGGAGCCCGGCTCGTCGGCTACGTCGTCGGCAGCCCGTCGCACGACTCACTGCGGCGCCACCTGTCGGCAGCCCTCCCGGCGGCCATGGTGCCCGCCGTCTTCGTCACCCTCCAGGACATGCCGCTGTCGACGAACCGCAAGGTCGACCGCAACCGACTGCCCGCCCCGGAGGCCGCGGCCCCGGCGGAGAGCCTGCCTCCCGCCGACGGGGTCCAGCGGGCCCTGGCGGACGTGTGGGCCCGGCTGCTGGGCGTGGCGGCAGTGGGCGCCCAGGACAACTTCTTCGAACTCGGCGGAGACTCCGTCAGCGCCGTCTTCCTCGTCTCGAAGGCCCGCGAGGCCGGCTACGCCCTCACCGCGCGCCAGGTCTTCGCCCACCAGACCCTCGCCGAACTCGCCGCCGTCGCCACCCCGTTGGACACCGAGGGCGCCGGACGCACCGTAGGCCCCGACGACTTCCCGCTCGCCGGACTGGACCAAGACGGCCTGGAGCGCGCCCTGTCCGGACTGTCCCCCGAGGAGGTGCAGGACATCTACCCCTGCACCCCGCTCCAGGCGGGCATGCTCTTCCACAGCCTCCACGACCCGGACGGCGGCGCCTACTTCACCCAGTACCGCTGGGAGATCGAGGGCGACCTCGACCCGGACCTGCTCGTCGCCGCCTGGCAGCACGTACTGGACCGCCACGACGCGCTGCGCTGCTCCTTCCGCTGGGAGGGCCTGGAGCGCCCGCTGCAGGTCGTGCACCGCGGCACACCGGCCGACTTCACCGTCCTGGACTGGACCGACACTCCCGCCGACGCGTCCGTCGGGCGGCTGGACGCCCTGCTCGCCGAGGAGCGCGAACGCGGCTTCGACCTGTTCCGCACCCCGCCCCAGCGCTTCCACCTGATCCGCACCGGACCCGCCCGCCACCACCTGGTGTGGCACAGCCACCACATCCTCGCCGACGGCTGGAGCGTGGGCCCCCTCCTCAACGAGGTCTTCGCCACCCTCACCGCACTGCGCAGGGACGGCCGCCCGCCGCAGGACCTGCCCGCACCGGTCTCGCACCGCACCTATGTGGAATGGCTGGAGCGCCAGGACCCGCAGACCGCCGAACGCCACTGGCGCGACACCCTCACCGGCTTCGTCGAACCCACCGCGCTCCCCGTCGTACGCCCGGCCCCCGCCGAGGAGCCCGCCGGACGGGCGCGCACCACCGAACTGGCCCTGGACGACGAGCTGGTCGAGCAACTGACGCTGCTCGCCCGCGGCCGGCGCTGCACGCTCGGCACCGTGTTCCAGGGCGCCTGGGCGCTGCTCCTGGGGCGGTGGAGCCGACAGCGCGACGTCGTGTTCGGCCTGACCGTCTCCGGGCGGTCCGCCGACCTCCCCAAGATCGAGCAGACGGTCGGACTGCTCTCCAACACCCTTCCGGTACGCGTCGGTTGGGAGGAGAGCGACCGGCTCGGCGACTGGCTCGGACGCCTGGGCGGACAACTCGCGGCGCTGCGCGACGTCGAGCACAGCTCCCTGGTGGACATCCGCGGCTGGTCCGGCGTGCCGGGCAACCAGCAGCTGTTCGACAGCATCCTCGTCGTGCAGAACCTGGCCGTCGCCGAACGCGCCGACCTCGGCGGACTGAGCGTGCGCATGGGACCCGTCCACCAGAACAGCGGCTACCCGCTGATGCTGAACATCCGGTTCGCACCGAAGCAGTCCGCCGTCCAGCTCATCCACGACGACGCCCGCGTCCTCGCCGGTGACGCCGAGCGCCTGCTGCGCTCGTACGTCCGGCTGCTCACCGCCTTCGTGCAGCAGCCGGACGGCCTGCTGGCCGAGCTGCCGATGCTGCCGGACACCGACCACGACCTGGCCGTCCGCCGGTGGAACGACACCGCACGGACCTTCCCCGCCGCCACGACCGTGCCCGCGATGATCGCCGGACAGTGCGTGCGCACCCCGCACGCGACGGCGGTCGTCCACGACGGGGACGACCGGTCCTACGCGGAGCTCGACGCCTGCGCGACCCGGATCGCCCGGCGGCTGCGCGCCGCCGGTGTGGCACCGGGCGACCGGGTGGCGCTGCGGGTGGACCGCTCGGCCGCCATGGTCGCCGCGGTGCTCGCGGTGTGGCGGGCCGGCGGAGTCTACGTACCGCTGGACCCCGAGTACCCCGACGAGCGGACCGCCTTCGTGCTCTCCGACTCGGGGGCCCGTGTGCTCCTCACGGACGACCAGCCGTCCCCGGGGGCCCTCCCCGACGGCGTCGCCGTGCTCCGTACCGACACCCCCGGGGCGGAGGAGGAGGCGGACGGCACCCCCGTTCCCGTACGGCCGGACGACCTGGCCTACGTCCTGTACACCTCCGGCTCCACCGGCCGGCCCAAGGGCGTGGAGGTCTCCCACGGCTCGCTCGCCCACCTGGTCGCCGCCATGACCCACACGCTGGACCCGACGGACCAGTCCGGTCCGTCGGACCAGTCCGGCACGTCCGGCCCCCAGGTGTGGCTGGGGCTGACCGCCCTGTCCTTCGACATCTCCACCGTGGAGCTGTTCGTACCGCTGACCACCGGCGGACGGATCGTCGTGGTGCCCGAGGAGGGGCGCTGGGACGCCGCCGCCCAGCGCGACCTCATCCGTGCCCACGGGGTCACCCACGTCCAGGCCACCCCGTCCGGCTGGCGCCTGCTGCTGGCCGCCGGGTTCGGCGCCGAGGACGGCGTCGCCGTCGGACTCGCGGGCGGCGAGGCGCTGCCCAAACCGCTGGCGGACGAGCTGGGTGCGCGCCTGCCCCGGCTGGTCAACGTCTACGGCCCCACCGAGGCGACCGTCTGGGCCACCCACGACGAGGTCACCCCCGGCCAGGACGAGGTCACCATCGGCCTCCCCCTGCCCAACACGACCGCCCACGTCCTGGACGAGGCGATGTGCCCCGTCCCCGTCGGTGTCCCCGGCGAGCTCCACCTGGGCGGTACCGGTGTGGCGCGCGGCTACCACGACCGACCGGGCCTCACCGCACGGAGCTTCGTGCCCGACCCGTTCGGCGCGCCCGGAACCCGGCTCTACCGGACCGGGGACCTCGTCGCACGCCGCGCCGACGGCCGCATCCGCTTCCTCGGCCGCACCGACCACCAGGTCAAGATCCACGGTCACCGCATCGAACTCGGGGAGATCGAGGAGGCGTTGGTCCGCCACCCCGACGTGCGCAGCGCCGCCGTGCTCGTCCACCGGGACGACAACGGCGCGGAGTTCCTGACGGGTTACGTCGCAGGCGCCGACCCCGACCCCGCCGATGTACGCACCTTCCTGCGCGGCGAGCTGCCCCGCCCGATGGTCCCCGCCCAACTGGTCGTGCTGGAACGGCTGCCGCTCAGCCCGGCCGGCAAGGTCGACCGCAAGGCGCTCCCCGCCCCCGGCACGGCCGCACCCGACACGGCACGGCACGTCCCCGCGCGCACCCCGAGGGAACGGACCCTCGCCGGCATCTGGGAGCAGGTACTCGGCTGCGCCGAAATCGGCGTGGAAGACGACTTCTTCGCCCTGGGCGGCAACTCCCTCAAGGCGGTCATGGTCTCCGCCGGGTCACGCGAGGCGGGCCTGCCCGTGACCACCCGGCAGATCTTCGCCCACCCCACCGTCGCCGCACTCGCCGCCCTCGCGGACCCGGCGCCCACCGTGTCGGGCCCGACCGAGCCCTTCGCGCTCACTGGACTCGACCCGCAGGAACTGGACACGTTCCTGGACTCCGTGGGCAGGGAGCGGACCGAGGACGTCCTGCCCCTGTCGCCCCTGCAGACGGGCCTGCTGCTGCACACCCTCGCGGAGACCGGCGACTACGTACGCAGCTTCGCCGTGGACCTCGAAGGCGACTTCGACAGCGCCGCCTTCGAGGAGGCGTGGGCCCACCTCGTCGACCGGCACGCGATCCTGCGCTCCACCTTCCACTGGTCGGGCCTGCCGCACCCGGTCCAGGCCGTCCGCCGCGCCGCGCCGCCCCGCTTCCGCCACGAGGACCTCTCCGGCCTGAGCGCCGACCGGCGCGCACAGCGGCTCGACGAGCTCACCGAGGAGGCCAAGCGCACCGTCTTCGACCTGGTCGAGGCCCCTCCGGCCCGGTTCCTGCTGATCCGCGTCCAGAGCGACCTGCACCGCTTCGTCTGGACCACGCACCACGTCGTCTTCGACGGCTGGAGCCTGCACGCCCTGTTCGCAGAGGCGTTCGACCTCTATCGGGCCCGCCGCGACACCGGCCGGCTCCCCGAACTGCCCGCCCCGCCCCCGTACCGGGACTACCTGCGCCGGCTCGCCGAACTCGGCACGGGCGACGCCGCCGCCCGGGAGAGCGCCCACTGGCGCGAGACCCTGGAAGGCTTCACCCGGCCCACCCCGCTGCCCGGCAGCCGGCCCACCGGCGCGGGGAACGGCGTGTGGAACGCCCGGCAGACCCTTCCGGCCCCCCTCCACGACGCACTGGAGCGGACCGCCCGCCGCCACCGCGTGACGCTCGGCACCCTGATCCACACGGCGTGGTCCCTGCTGCTGAGCCGTACCAGCGGGGAGCGGGACGTCGTGTTCGGCACCACCGTCTCGGGCCGCTTCAGCGACGTCGAAGGAGTCGACCGCATGGTCGGCCTGCTGATGAACACGCTGCCCCTGCGCATCGCGGTGGACCCCGACCGCCCCCTCGCCGACCTGCTCGGCGACGTCCTCGAACGCGTCACCGACGTGGCCGGACGTGCCCATGTCGCCCTGGCCGACGTACAACGGGCGAGTCAAGTACCGCCCGGGCGGCAGCTGTTCGACAGCCTGGTCGTCTTCACCGAAACGGACGGCGGCCTTCCGGCCGAGGCCGTGCCGGTGGCCGACAACGAGGCCCGCGACACCGGCTACCCGCTGGTTCTGGAGGCCACCCGCGCCGACCGGCTCACCCTGGAGGTCGGCTGCGGGCAGGCCTTCTACGACCGGGACACCGCGGAGCGGCTGCTCGCCCAGACGGTGCAGCTGCTGACCGGCCTGACCGAGGACCACGCCAAGGCCGCCGACGTGCCGATGCTGTCGGCCGAGGAGCGCGCCCAGGTCGTCCACGGCTGGAACGACACGGTCACCGCCTTCCCGGACGACCGCACCCTGCACTCCCTCATCGAGGCACAGGCCGCCGCCACCCCGGGAGCCCCCGCCGTACGGATCGGCGCCGACACCCTCACGTACGCCGAGCTCAACGCGCGCGCCAACCAGGTGGCCCACCGGCTGCGCCGCGAAGGCGTCTGCGCCGGAGACCTGGTGGCCCTGTGCACCGAACGCTCCGCGGAACACGTCGTGGGACTCCTCGGCATCCTCAAGTCCGGTGCCGCGTTCGTCCCCGTCGACCCCGAACACCCCGCCCTCCGCCGCGAGTTCGTGCTCGCCGACGCCGGCGCCCGCCTGCTGCTCACCCACACCCGGCTGCTCGCGGAACAGCCCCAGGGCGAGGACACCGGCGTGAGCGCCCTCGCACTCGACGACCCCGCACCCTGGTCCGGCGAACCCACCCACGACCCCGAGCCCACCGCCCTGCCCGCCGACCTCTGCTCGCTCTACTACACCTCCGGCTCCACCGGCCGGCCCAAGGGCGTGGCCTCGCACCACGCGGGCTGGGTCAACCGGATGGCCTGGATGCAGCGCCGGCACGGCCTCCGGGCGGGCGATGCGGTCCTGCACAAGACCACGCTCACCTTCGACGACGCGGCCGTGGAGATCCTCTGGCCGCTCATCACCGGAGGCCAGGTCGTCCTGCTGCCGCCGGGCGCGCACCGCGACGCCCACGCCATCGCCGAGAGCGTCCAGCAGCACGACGTGGTGCACGTGCAGTTCGTCCCCAGCGTGCTGGAGGTCTTCCTCGACGTCCTCACCCCGCGGACGGCCGCCGCCATGACCCGGCTGCGGTCCGTCCTCACCAGCGGCGAAGCCCTGCGCCCCGCCCTGGTACGGCGCTTCCGTGAGCTCTTCGGCGACCGGGTGAGCCTGGACAACACCTGGGGCGCGACCGAGGTCTCCATCGACTCGACCTGCCGCGTGTGCACCGCCGAGGACGCCGCAGCCGACACCGGCGCGGTCTCCCTCGGACTGCCGCTCGACAACAACACCGTCCACGTCCTCGACGACGCGATGAACCCCCTGCCCACCGGCGTCACCGGCGAACTCTTCATCGGCGGACCGACCCTGGCCCGCGGCTACCACCGACGCGCCGCACTGACCGCCGAACGGTTCCTGCCGGACCCCTTCGGACCACCGGGGTCCCGGCTGTACCGCACCGGCGACCTGGGCCGCCGCCGCGCCGACGGCGCCCTGGACTTCGTCGGCCGCACCGACCACCAGGTCAAGATCGCAGGCGTACGCGTCGAACTCGGCGAGATCGAGGACGTACTGCGCCGAGCCCCCGGCGTCCGGGACGCGGTCGTCGACGCACGCGTGCTGAACGACGTCAAGGTCCTCGTCGGATACACCGTCGGCGCCGCCGACCCCGACCGGACCCGGGCGGCCCTGCGCGCCGAGCTGCCCGACGCCATGGTGCCGAGGTTCCTGGTCGCCGTGGAACGGGTGCCGCTCAACTCCAACGGCAAGGTGGACCGGGCGGCCCTGCCCGACCCGGACCCCGACGACCGGGAGACTCCCTCCGGGAACCGGGTCGCTCCGCGCACCGCCACCGAACGGACCCTGGCCGGCATCTGGTCCCGGGTCCTGGGCGTACGGCAGATCGGGGTGCACGACAACTTCCGTGTCCTGGGCGGCGATTCCATCCTGCTGATCCACACGGTCGCCCGGGCACGCGAGGCGGGACTGACCGTCACCCCGAAGATGGTCTTCGCCCACCCCACCGTCGCCGCCCTCGCCGCAGCCGCCGACGAGGCCGCCGAGCACGGCCGGCAGACCGTCGTCCACGCCGAACAGGGCGAGGTCACCGGAGAGGTGCCGCTCACCCCGATCCAGCACGAGTACGCCGAACTGGGGCCGCGCGACCGCTTCAACCAGACCCAACTGCTCGATGTCGCCCCCGGCGTCACGCCCGACACCCTGCGGGCCGCCCTCACCACCCTGATCGCCCACCACGACGCCCTCCGGCTGCGCTGGACCCGCAGGGAGGGGCAGTGGCACCAGCACCTGGCGCCGCACGACCCGGACGGCGACGACCAACTGCTCACGGTGGTCGGCGCCGAGGAGGACGCCGACGCCGCGGCGGAGGCCGCACACGCCGGACTCGACCTGGCCGAAGGGCCGTTGCTGCGGGCCGTCCTGCTGGAGCCGACCCGCCGGCTGCTGCTGGTCGTGCACCACGTGGCCGTCGACACCGTGTCCTGGAACATCCTGGTGGAGGACCTCCACACGCTCTGCTCCGGCGGCGCACTGCCCGCCAAGACCACCTCCGTGCGGTACTGGGGCGAGCGGCTCCGGACGTACGCACAGAGCGAGGAGTTCGACGCGGAGGCCGCCTACTGGGCGCTGCCGCGGCCCGACGTGCCGCAGCTGCCCACGAACGGGCCCCACCACCCCTCCCTCCAGGGCAGTTCGCGCACCCTGCGGGCCGTCCTGCCGGCGCCCCGTACGGAGGACCTGCTGCGCCGGGCCGCCGCGGTCCGCGAGGTAGAGCCCGAGCACCTCATGCTGGCCGCCCTGGCCCACACCCTCGCCGAGACCACCGGCGGCGACACCTGCGCCATCGACGTCGAACGCCACGGGCGCGAGCCCCTGTGCGACGACGTCGACCTCTCCCGCACCGTCGGCTGGTTCACCAGCGTCCAGCCCCTGAGGCTCACCCGCCCCGCATCCGGCGGCGCGGACGTCTGGGTCGACGTGGTCGCCGAACACACCAGGACCCCCGCCTGGCGGGGCATCGGCCACGGACTCGCCCAGCTCTTCAGGGACACCGGCGACAAGGAACCCGGGGCGCAGGTCTCCTTCAACTACCACGGCCGCCGCGACCCCGCGGGCACCACGGACGCCCTCCTGCGCCCGCTGCCCCACACCCTCGGCGAACCCGTCGACCCCGAACAGCGCCGCTCGCACCCGGTGGAGATCGACGCGGCGGTCCTCGACGGCGCACTGCACGTCGAATGGCGTTACGACGCCGACCGGTTCGACGCCACCGCCGTACGGGACCTCGCCGACCGGCACCTGCGGCACCTCACCGGCCTGGTGGAGCACGCCGCAGCGCCGCGACAGCGCTCCGAACCGTTCGTACGCCGGCTGTTCGCCGGAACTCCCGCACCCCTGCTGCCCATGCTGCGCCACAAGGTGCCCGGCGTGAGCATCGCGGTGATCGCCGACGGCGACCTGCGGGGAGCCTGGGGCTTCGGCACCCTCGGCGCCGAGGACCCCACCGCGGTCGACGACCGCACGCTCTTCCAGGTCGGGTCCATCAGCAAGCACGTCACGGCCCTGGCCGTCATGCGCCTGGTCCAGGACGGGCGCCTGGACCTCGACACGGACATCAACCGGCTGCTGACCACCTGGCGGCTGCCCGGCGACGGCGTCACCCTGCGCCATCTGCTCACCCACACCGCCGGACTGGGGGCACAGGCCTACGACGGCTACCGCGCGGACGGGCCGCTGCCCACGCTCCGCCAGGTGCTCGAAGGACACGCCCCGGCCCTGACACCCCCGGTGCGGCCCGAGGCCCCGCCCGGCGCGCCGTTCGCGTACTCCAGTGCCAACTACACCGTGCTCCAACAGGTACTGGAAGACGTCACCGGCCAGGACTTCGCCCCGCTCATGCGGGCGCTGGTGCTGGACCCGCTGGGCATGACGGACAGCGACTTCACGCCGTGCGTCCCGCGCCTCACCGGCACGACGGTCGCCCGCAACCACGACACGGCGGGCGTGCCCCACCCGGAGGGCTGGCACCTGTACGCCGAGTCCGCGGCCGGCGGACTGTGGTCCACCCCGCGGGACGTGGCCCGGGTGGCGATCGAGATCCAGCGGGCCGTGACCGGCGGGCCCGCCGCCTTCCTCGGCGCAGACGCCGCCGCCGAAATGCTGCGCCCCCACCCCGGCACCCCGGGCGGGCTCGGCGTGGTCGGCAAGCCCTACGGCGACCGCCGCTGGTTCGGCCACACCGGGGGAGTCCCGGGTTTCCGCTCGCTGACCTGGTCGGACCCCGACCGCGGCCTCGGACTGGTCGTCACGGCCAACTCCGACGCCGGTGAGGACTTCCTGCGCGAGCTGCTGCACGACCTCGGAGTCGGACTGGAGGACGCACGATGGTGACGATCGACACCGCCTTCCGCCACTGGGCGGATCACACCCCGGACGCCGTCGCGCTGCGCGCGCCCGGCACCCGCCTCACCTACGCCGGCCTGGACGCCGCCGCCGACCGCCTGGCCGCCCGGCTGCGACGGCTCGGCGTACGCCACCAGGAACTCGTCGGCGTGGCCGCCGTCGCGTCACCCGGCTTCGTGGTGTCCGCACTGGCGGTGCTCCGGGCGGGAGCCGCCTACGTACCGCTGGACCTGTCCTATCCCGAGGACCGGCTGGCCCACATGCGGCAGGACAGCGGGGTCCGGGTCCTGGTCGCCTCCGGCGGCGCACACCTGCCCGCCGCCCTGGCCGACTGCACGCTCCTCGACCCCGAGTCCGACCCGGCGCACGACGACACCGGCCCCGCCGGCGCACCCGCTCCCGCGGATGCGGCGGCGCCCGCCCCCACCGACCTGGCGTACGCCATGTACACCTCCGGATCGACCGGGCGGCCCAAGGCGGTGCTGGTCGAGCAGCGCAACGTCACCGCCTTCGCCCGGCAGCAGGACATCGCTCCGCTCGGGCCCGGCCGCACCATGCTCCAGAGCAGTTCCTTCTCCTTCGACGCGTCGGTGCTGGAGATCTGGGGCGTGCTGCTGCGGGGGGCCTGCCTGGCCTTCCCGCCCGACGACCTGCTGGGCGCCGCCGAACTGGCCGAGGTCCTCAAGTCCGAGGGCGTCACCGACCTGTGGCTGTCGGCCGGCCTCTTCCACCAGGTCGTCGAGGAGGACCCCGGCACCCTCGCGCCGCTGCACACGGTGATCACGGGCGGGGACGTCGTCTCTCCCGTACAGGTGCGCCGCGCCCTGACCGCCAACCCGGGGCTGACCGTGGCACACATCTACGGGCCGACCGAGACCACCGTGGCCGTCTGCCGCCAACTGCTCACCGACCCCTCCGCGCTGGAGTCCCCGCTGCCACTGGGCACCCCGCTGCCCGGCGCCCGGCTGCACGTCATGGACGAGGAGGGCCACCCGCTGCCGGCGGGGGAGACGGGCGAGCTGTGGATCGTGGGAGACACCGTCTCCCGCGGCTACCACCACCGCCCCGAGCTGACCGCCGAACGCTACGTCACCGAACCCGGCACGGGGGAGCGTGCCTACCGCAGCGGCGACCTGGGCCGCAAACGCCCCGACGGCACCGTCGAATTCGCAGGCCGCGCCGACCAGCAGGTCAAGATACGCGGATTCCGCGTCGAACCCGGCGAGATCGAGGCGGCGCTGGGCGAGGCCCCCGGCGTCCGCAACTGCCTGGTGACCGCGCGCGTCGCACCCCCCGGGGACAAGCGCATCGTCGCCTACGTCGTGCCCCGGTCCGGCACCCCCCTGCGCGCCGCCGACCTGCACCGCTTCCTCGCCGGGCGGCTGCCGCGCCACATGCTGCCCGCCGAGTACACGGCGCTCGACGCCCTGCCGCTGGACGCCAACGGGAAGGAGGACCGGCGGCAGCTCCCCGAACCGGGCTGGGGGCGCGGAACGCTCGCCGTGCTCGCCCCCGCCACCCCCTCCGCCCCTTCCGTCCCTTCCCCTTCCTCCGCCACCCCCGCCACGTCTTCCGCCCCGCCCGAGAGGATCTGACCGCACATGTCTCCCACCCTCGATCCCACCGGGGTCCAGGTACCACTCAGCCGGGACCAGGAACGAACCTGGTTCGTCGACCAGATGAGCAGTCACCCCTCGGACTACCTCATCCCGCTCCGGCTGCACCTCGCCGGCGCACTCGACCGCGAAGCGCTGCACCGGGCCCTCAACGCCCTGGCGGCCCGTCACGAAGTCCTGCGGACCGGCGTCGTCTCCCACGACGAGGCCCCCGTCGGCCTGGTCCGCCCGCCCGAGGCGTTCCGGCTGCGCGAGACGGAGGCCGCCGACGCCGAGGCCCTCGACGCCGCCCTCGCCCGGGAGGCCGCCGAACCCGTCGACCTCGCGGCCGACATCCCGCTGCGCGCCCTGCTGATCCGGCACGGCGAGCAGGAGCACACCCTCGCCCTGACGGTGCACCACGTCGCCGCCGACGACTGGTCCTGCGCACTGCTCTACGACGAACTGGCCGCCGACTACGCCGCGTTCACCGTCGGCCTGCCCTCTGCCGTCCCCGAGCCCGCCGAGCCGTACCGCACCGCCGCGGCCCGGCTGGACGCCGCCGCCACCGAGGCCGCACCGGCTGGACTGCGGCACTGGCAAGGCGCACTGGCCGACCTGACCCCCTTCGAGGTGCCCGGCGACCGACCCAGGCCGGCCGTGCGCGCCGGACGGGGAGAGGGCCGCACGGCCTTCGTACTGCCGCCGGACGCCGCCGCCCCGCTCACCGCGCTCGCCCGGTCCGCCGGAGCCACCCCGGCGATGCTGCTGACCGCCGCCGTCCAGGCGGTCCTGTACCGCTGGACCGGCCGGCCCGACGTCACCACCGGCACCACCTACGCCCGCCGGGACGACCCCGCCACCGAACGGCTCGTCGGCGTCCTGATCAACATGCTGCCCCTGCGCGGCAGGCCGGAGCCAGGACTGACGTTCCGCCAGTACGTCGAGCAGCTGCGGGAAGTGTCCCTGGACGCCTTCGAGCACGCCGAGGTCCCCTTCGACCGGCTGGTCGAGGAACTGGCCCCCGAACGCGACCCGTCCCGCACCCCCCTCTTCCAGGTCCTGGTCAACTTCCGCAGCGGTCGCCGCCGCGCCCCGCAGCTGCCCGGACTGACCGTGACCGAGCTGCCGATGCCCTACGCCGGCGCCAAGTACGACCTCTGCGTCAGCTTCGAGGACCAGAGGGCCGGCCTGTGGTGCGGTGTGAACTGGGACACCGACCTGTACGACGCCACGACCGTCGACCGGCTGACCGGCTGGCTGGAGAACCTGCTGCGGCACGTCGCCGAGCACCCCGACAGCCGCCTGGACGACATCCCGCTGCTGTCCCCCGCGGAGGAACGGGACCTGCGCGCCCAGCTCCTGCGCCCCGCCGTCGACTTCCCGCAAGAGCCCCTGCACGCACTCGT
>NZ_JBSGZD010000164.1:0-17363 GCF_053610825.1 Streptomyces sp. NPDC054863
CATACGAAAGGGGTGCCCGGGACCGCCGCCGGTCCCGGGCACCACTGTCATGTCGTACGAGAGCCTGCCTTCAGCCGATCAGAAGGTGAGCTTCCAGCTGTTGATGTAGCCGACGTCCTGGGACGCCTTGTCCTGGACGCGGAGCTTCCAGGTGCCGTTGGCGACCTCGGAGGAGGCGTTCACGGTGTAGGAGTTCACCAGGTTGTCCGCGCTGCCGCCGGACCGGTTGTGCAGGTTGTACACCGAGCCGTCGGGCGCGATCAGGTCGACGACGAGGTCACCGATGTAGGTGTGGACGATGTTCACGTCGACCTTGAGGGTCGCCGGGGCGTTGCCGGTGACGCCGGTGACGGTCACCGGGGAGGTGCCGGTGCCGTTGTCCGGTACGGAGACGTCGGCGGCGTTCTCGAAGACCTTGCCGGTCGGCGGGTTGCCGTCGTCCGGACGGGTGCCGACGTTGACTGCCGCCCAGGCGTGCTCGACGCCCTTGACCTCGGGGCTGCCCGCACCGTACAGCTCGGTCGCGGCGGCGACGGTGCCCTTGCGGGCGTCCGCGTAGTTGGTGCTGGCGGTGAACTTCGACACCAGCGCCTTGAACCAGATCTTCTCGGCCTTGGCGCGGCCGATGCCGACGACCGGCTTGCCGTCGGAGGTCGGGGAGTCGTAGGAGACCCCGTTGATGACCTTCGCGCCGCTGCCCTCGGACAGCATGTAGAAGAAGTGGTTCGCCACGCCCGAGGAGTAGTGGACGTCGATGTTGCCGATGCCCGAGTACCAGGAGTCCTTCGACGAGCCGTCCTTCGAAGGCTTGTCCATGTAGCGCAGCGGGGTGCCGTTGCCACGGATGTCGATCTTCTCGCCGACGTTGTAGTCGCCGACGTCCTGGGCGTTGTTGGCGTTGAACTCGACGGCCGCCGCGAAGATGTCGGAGGTCGCCTCGTTCAGGCCGCCGGACTCGCCGCTGTAGATCAGCTTGGCGGTGACGGAGGTGACGCCGTGCGTCATCTCGTGCGCCGCGACGTCGATCGAGGTCAGCGGCTTCTGGTTGGCCGCGCCGTCGCCGTACGTCATGCAGAAGCAGGAGTCCTGCCAGAACGCGTTGACGTACGCGTTGCCGTAGTGGACGCGGGAGGTCGCGCCGACCCCGTCACCGCGGATGCCGGAGCGGCCGTGCACGTTCTTGTAGTAGTCCCAGGTGAGACCCGCGCCGTACGCGGCGTCCGCGGCCGCGGTCTCGCGGTTGGCCGGGGTGCCGTTGCCCCAGACGTCGTCCGGACCGGAGAAGAGGGTGCCGCCCGACGTACCGCCGTTGAGGTCGACCGTCTTGTGGTTGCCGCGCCCGCCGTCGGTGAGGTTCCACGTCGAGCCCGACTGGGTCGAGCCGATGGTGACCTGGCCGCTGTACTGGGTGTTGCCGACACCGTTCTCGACGGCCTGCCACTCGTGCAGCTTCTTGCCGGTGGCGGCGTCGGTGACGACGTGCAGCTCGTTGGGGGTGCCGTCGTGCTGGAGACCGCCGACGACGGTCTCGTACGCGAGAACCGGTGCGCCGGTGCCCATCCAGACCACCTGGCGCGGGGCGATGGATGCCTTGGTCTTGTCGGAGCCCTCCGCCTTCGCGAGGCCGAGTGCCTGCTTCTCGGCGGCGGCCGGAGCCACCTTCGCGGAGGCCGCGATGCCCTGGAGCTTCGCGGTGGTGGAGCGCGAGACGCCCTGCGTCTTCGCGACCTTGTCCTTCTTGACGATCAGATCGCCGCCGAGGACGGGGAGTCCGCCGTAGGTGCGCTCGTAGCGGGTGTGCGTGGTGCCGTCCACGTCCTGGACGACATCGCGGACGACGAGCGCCTCCTTGGCGCCGAGCCCGAGCTCCTTGGCGGTGGCCGCCTTGGTCTCGTTGGCCTTGGCCAGCAGGGCCGCGCGCTGCGCGGGGGTGAGCTTGGCGGGCTGGGCCCCGGGGTTGGGCTTGGCGGCGGCACCCTTGGGTGCGGCGCCCCAGCCGTCGTCGGCGGTCGCGGTCCCGGACTGGACGCCGACGGCGAGCAGCGCTGCGGCGGCGAGCAGTGCGCCGGACGCGGTGGCGCGCTTGCGGTGCGTGGATCTCACGCGAACTCCTTCTGCGAGGGGGGTACGGCAGGCTGGGTCGGGCCGGCCGGGCTGAACATGCAGAGCAGGCAGAGCAGTTGGTGCGTGGAACGACGGAAGAGTGACAGCCGGACCCACCTCCTGTCAGGACCCCGTCAAAAACTTGGCCGGAAGCCTTCCGTTGCTCGCAAGGTCATGTTCGGTATCCGGATCGTTTGCCTGTGCGTAAGGAAATCCACGTAAGAAAACCCACCCCGAACGGGCCCACGGACGGATGCCCCGTGCACGGCGCGCTGCCATCGCAAAGCCCATGCGCACCACCCCCTGTGGAGGCCCCCGGAGGGAGCGCCTCCACGTAGGGGTCCCATTTCCCACGCATGGCTGAAAAGATGTGCCTGGTGAGCCGAAAAGTGTTGCAGGGGTGTGAAGTTGAGGCTGCGTCGCGACCATACCGGTGGGGTTGTGGGGGCAGCGTGAAGGCGTGAGCGGGGGGGGCGGGCCCGCTGTTCCGTGCGTGTGGCCGGTGTCAGAGGCGGCCGGTGACGCGGGTGGGGGTGACGCGGACCGTCACGAAGTCCGAGGTCGCCGAGGACGGGTTGAACTCGGCGAACGGGCGGCCCGTGTGCGCCAGGGAGAGCGTGTGGGCCAGGGAGCGGTCCGGGTCGGGGGTCAGGGCCGCCGTCCCGCGGATCTCCGCGTACGCGTACGGGTCCTCCGGGGTCGTGATGAGAACGGTGACGCGGGGGTCCCGGGACAGGTTCTTGCCCTGGAGGCGTTCGAGGGTGGTGGAGAAGAGCAGGTCGTCGCCGTCCCGGGTGATCCAGACCATCGTCAGGTGCGGCTGCCCGCCCGGGAGGACCGTGGCGATCGTGCCGAACGCCGGCGAGGTGTCCAGGTGGTGCTTCAGGCCGGGGGAGAGGGGTGGGGAAGGGGTGGTGGCGGACATGGGTCAGACGCCCGCCTTCTCGGAGGCGGAGGCGGAGGCGGAGGCGGAGGCGGAGGTCGAGGCCGGTGTCGGGGTCGGGGTCGGGGTCGGGGTCGGGGCGAGCATCACGGTGAGCTCGTCGAGGAGGGCCGTGACCTGCGTCATCAGTTCGGGGGTGGGCGGGAAGGAGTCCGTGTCGCGGTCGATCAGGCCCTCGATGCCGGGGACGGACACGGTACGCGCCGCCGTGCGGAAGCCCACCCGGTTCAGTACCGGACGGATCATCTCGATCGCCGGTGCGCCGCCGCTCGGCCCCGCGCTGTAGCTGATCAGGCCCACCGGCTTGTCCCGCCACTCCGCGAAGAGGGAGTCGATCGCGTTCTTCAGGGGTGCGGTGAAGCCGCCGTTGTACATCGGCATCACGAAGACGAAGGCGTCGGCGGGGGAGATCAGCTCGCTCCAGGCCCGGGTGTGCGGGTGCGCGTAGCGGCCCGTCGACGGGTACTCCGGTTCGTCCAGGAAGGGGAGCGCGACCTCGCCGAGGTCCACCGTCGTGACCTCGAACACCTCCCGGGCGGCGGCGTGTTCGGCGACCCACCGGGCCAGCGGGCGGCCGGACGAGGTGGGACGGGTGCTGGCGGAGAGGACGTACAGGCGAGAGGGCACGGGGGAGTTCCTTCGTGAGTGTGTGGACAACGGAATTCAGGAGGTACGGGGAGTGCGCGGGCCGAGGGTGAAGCGGCGCAGTGCGGGCTGGGTCAGCGGGCCTATCGCCGCCGCGAACAGCACCGTGCCGACCCCCACCGTGCCGCCCAGCAGCCAGCCCGCGAGCAGGACCGTCAGTTCGATGCCGGTACGGGCCGTGCGGAGGGAGACGCGGTGCCTGGCCAGGCCGGTCATCAGGCCGTCGCGGGGGCCGGGTCCGAGTCCCGCGCCGACGTACAGGCCCGTCGCCAGTGCGTTCAGCACGATGCCGGAGAGGAGGAGGGCGGTGCGAACCGCCACCCCGTCGAGCGAGGCCGGGAGCAGGGCGAGCGTCCGGTCCGCGACCAGTCCGACGACGAGGATGTTGCTGACCGTGCCGACACCCGGGCGCACCTTCAGCGGCAGCCAGGCGAGGAGCACCAGCACGCCGGTGCCGGTGACGACCAGCCCCAGGGGGACACCGGTGGTACGGGAGAGGCCCTGGTGGAGTACGTCCCAGGCGGAGGCGCCCAGCCCCGCGGCGATCATCAGGGCCATGCTGATGCCGAACAGGGCGAGTCCTATGGAGAGTTGGGTGACGCGGCGCGTCAGGGAAGGGGTCGGCGGGCCTTGCTGCTCGCGCGCGCTGCCTGTCACCGCACCCCCATTTGATTGACGTGTCATCGATGACGGTAGAGGTCGATTCGATGACGTGTCAATCAATTCTCGGTACGCTACGGTACGTGACCTCCTCCTCCCCGGATTCCTCCCCCGGCCCCTCCGCGGGCCCGCAGCCCCGCTGGCTGACCGACTCCGAACAGCGCGCCTGGCAGGCGTACCGCCGCATGCACCTGCTGCTCGGCGCGCAGATCTCCCGTGATCTCGCCGCGGACAGCGAGCTGTCCGACGCCGACTACGACGTGCTGTCCCACCTCACCTTCTCCGCCGGACACCGGTGCAGGATCAGCGAGTTGGCCGACCGGATGCTCTGGTCGCGCAGTCGTCTCTCGCACCATCTGAAGCGGATGCAGCAGCGGGGCCTGATCGTCCGGGAGGGGTGCGCGTCGGACGCGCGGTGCGCGGAGGTCGCGCTCACCGACGACGGGCTGCGCGTCCTGGACGCGGCGGCCCCGCCGCACGTCGAGTCGGTGCGCCGCAGCTTCATCGACCTGCTGACGCCCGAGCAGCTCACCGCCTACGCGGAGATCGGCGAGATCGTCGTACGTCACCTCTCGGACGGGAAGGAGCCGCGGCCCCCCAAGCGCGCTCAGGCGTAGGCGAGTTCCCGCGCACGGTCGCGCACCGCGCACCGCGCACCGCGTACCGTGCGACGGCGCGCGGGAACCCGCGACGTACGGACTCAGCCGGCCCGGCCTCCGCCGCGCGGGTCGAGCGGGGTGAGCACACCGAGCCGGTCCTCGATCGCCTGGGCCGCGTCCAGGCACAGGTCCTCCCGGAACGCGCGCCCGACGATCTGCACTCCGCAGGGGAGCCCGTCGACCACCCCGGTCGGTACTGCCACACCCGGCACGCCCACGAAGCTGGTCACGCTGCACAGGCGCATTCCCGCCGCGACCCGGTCCCTGCCCGCCCTGTCGCGCGACTCCAGCCCCGGCTCGACCGGCGGTTCCGTGAAGACCGGGCCCAGCAACAGCGGGTATTCGTCCAGGAATTCGGCCCAGGAGCGGCGGATGTTCAGCCAGGTGCCCATCAGCTTCACGAGCTCCTCCGCGCTTGCGGGCGGGGTCTGCTCCATCGCCATCGCGATGTACCGGTCACCGCCCTCGCCGAGCAGCGTGCGCACCACCGGCCAGGTCGGGGCGAACTCGGTCACGGTGATCCGGCCGTACGCCTCCAGGGCTTCGTCCAGGCGCGGTACGTCCCGCACCTCGCGCACGTCGTACCCGCCGTCGCGGAGCGCGTCGGCCGCGGTCGCGACGGCCGCGCGGACCGTGGGGTGGACGCCGTGTCCGCCGGGGTCCGCCACGACCGCGACCTTCACCGGCCCGGCGAGCGGTGCGCCGAAGACGGGGACCGGCACGGCGCGCGGGTCTCGGGGATCCGTTCCGGCCAGTACCTCGTACGCGAGCCGGAGGTCACCCACGCTCCGGGCCAGCGGGCCGTCGGTGACCAGCATCTGGGACGCCGGGCCGGGGTCGTCGGGGCCGAGGACGCGGTGGTCGGCGGGGAACCTGCCGGTGGACGGCTTCAGTCCGGCCACACCGCAGAACTGGGCCGGGATGCGGACCGACCCGCCCGAGTCGTTGCCGAGCCCGATGGCTGCCATGCCCGTCGCGACGGCCACCGCGTCGCCGCCGCTGGTGCCGCCCGGGGTCCGGCTGCTGTCCCACGGGTTGACCGTGTCGCCGAACAGCTCGCTGCGCGTGTGCATCCCCGCCAGGATCAGGGTGGGGAGGTTGCTGTGCCCGACGGGGATGGCCCCGGCCGCGCGCAGCCGCGCCACCGGGGGCGCGTCGGCGGATGCGACCAGGTCGCGGAAGCGCTTCACGCCGAAGGTGGTCGCCGCGCCCTCGACGGGGGTGCTCTCCTTCACCGTGAAGGGCACGCCCGCGAGCGGTCCCAGCGTCTCACCGGCGGCCCGTCGGCGGTCCGTCCGGGCCGCGGCCTCGCGTGCGCGCTCCGCCAGGAGCTGCGTGACCGCGTTCATCCGCGGGTTGACCGCGGCGATGCGGTCCAGGTGGCTGTCGATCAGCTCGACGGCCGAGACTTCTCCGCCGCGTACGGCATGCGCCTGCTCGGCGGCCGTCATCCTCCACAGGGCGTCCTGCATGACTTCCCCTTCTCCTCCACGTACCGATGCGTTTGCATCGGAACGATACCCTGGAATCGATACGAGCGCATCGAATAGAATCCGGTACGGATCGCAGCGCTGTGGAGCAGAGAGGTGGCCGCGCATGCCCAGACAGGTGGATCACGTGAGCCGGCGCCGCCTCATCGCCGAGGCCGTCTGCCACCTCGCCGACGAACGCGGACTGGAGGGCGTGACCCTGCGCGACGTCGCCGCCCGCGCGCAGGTGTCGATGGGCGCCGTTCAGCGGTGCTTCCGCACCAAGGAAGAAATGCTCGTGTTCGCTCTCGGGCACATCGGCGAGCGGATCGGCGAGCGCGTGCAGGCCCGTCTCGTCAGGAGTCCGGCCCAGTCGGCCGCCACCGCCCTCGGGCACGCGGTCACCGAGGTCTCGCTGCTGGGGGAGGAGCACCGCGCCGAGGCCAGGGTCTGGCTCGCCTTCGTCGCCCAGGCGGCCGTCAGCGAACCGCTCGCCAAGACGCTGAGGGCGAACTACGCGAGCCTGCAAGAGACCTTCGCCGGACTTCTCTCGGAGGCCGACGGGGGCGCCGGGGGCGCCGGGCGCGCCGTGCCCCTCGATCCGGGGCGTGAGGCCCGCACCCTGCTCGCCCTCGCCGACGGCCTCACCGCCCACGTCCTCATCGGCCACCTCACCGCGTCCGAGGCGCACGACGTCCTCCACGCACACCTGGCCGGCCTCTGGGCGTGAGCGGCGCGGCCGGAGAAGACGACCGCCCGCCCTGACCCGTCCTCCGGCCCTTCCCCGACTCGCCCCGGCTCCGGCCTCCGCCCCCGCCGGCCGGAAGTCCGCGATCAGACCAGGCTGTCCCGCCAGGCCCGGTGCAGATCGGCGAACCGGCCCTCACCGCCGATGAGTTCGGCCGGTGCGCCGTCCTCGACGATCCGCCCGTGCTCCATCACCAGCACCCGGTCCGCGACCTCCACCGTGGACAGCCGGTGTGCGATGACGACCGCGGTACGGCCGTTCAGCACCGTGTGCATGGCCTGCTGCACCGCCCGCTCGCCGGGGATGTCCAGCGAACTGGTCGCCTCGTCCAGGATCAGCACCGCCGGGTCGGCCAGCAGCGCCCTGGCGAACGCCACCAACTGCCGCTGGCCCGCGGAGATGCGCCCGCCCCGCTTGCGTACGTCCGTGTCGTAGCCGTCGGGCAGTCCCACGATGAACTCGTGCGCGCCGATCGCCTTCGCGGCCTGCTCGATGTCCTCGCGGGTCGCCTCGGGGCGGCCGATCGCGATGTTCTCGGCGACCGTCCCGGAGAACAGGAACGCCTCCTGCGTGACCATGACCACCCCGCGCCTGAGCTCCGGCACCGGCAGGTCGCGCAGGTCGGTGCCGTCCAGCAGGACCCGCCCCTCGGTCGGGTCGTAGAACCGGGCCAGCAGCTTCGCGAGCGTCGACTTGCCCGCACCCGTCGAGCCGACGACCGCGACCGTCTCGCCCGCGGCCAGGGTCAGGTCGAAGCGCGGCAGCACCTCGCCGCCGGTGCGGTAGGCGAACCGTACGCCGTCGAACTCCACGCCACGGCCCGGGTGTTCGGAAGCCTGGACCGGGAGCGACTTCGGCTCGGACGGCTCCGGGACCGTCGGGGTCTGCGCGAGCAGGCCCGCGATCTTCTCCAGCGAGGCCACCGCCGACTGGAAGGCGTTGAGGAACATGCCGAGCCGGTCGATCGGGTCGTACAGCCGCCGCAGGTACAGGACGGCCGCCGCCAGGACGCCCAGTGCGAGGCTGCCCTCGGCGACCCGGTAGGCGCCCCACAGGACGATGCCCGCGACGGCGGTGTTCGCGACGAGGCGCGAGCCCGTCACGTAACGCGCCATCTCCAACAGGCCGTCTCCGTTGGAGAGTTCGTGCTTGCGGTTGAGGGCGGCGAACGCCTCGTCGTTGGCGCGCTCGCGCCGGAAGGCCTGTACCGGGCGGATGCCGTTCAGGGTCTCCGCGAACTTCACGATCACCGCGGCGACCGCCGTCGACCGGCGGCCGAAGACGACACCGGCCCGCCGCTGGTACAGCCGCACCAGCAGGTACAGCGGTACGAACGAGGCCACCGCGACCGCACCGAGCCCGAGGTCCAGCCAGAGCAGCATCGCCGAGATGTAGACGAAGGCGAGGACGACGCCGATCAGTTCCTGGAGTCCCTCGTTGAGCAGCTCGCGCAGCGACTCGACGTCGGTGGTGGAGCGGGAGATCAGCCGGCCCGAGGTGTAGCGCTCGTGGAAGTCCACGCTGAGCGCCTGCGCGTGCCGGAAGATCCTGCCCCGCAGATCGAGCAGTACGTCCTGGCTGACGTGTGCGGACGTGCGGAAGAAGGCGTACTGGAGCAGGCCGGAGGCCGTCGCGCAGATCAGGTAACCGACCCCGACCGCGATCAGCGGCCCGTAGTCCTCGCGCCGGAACGCGGGTACGCCCCGGTCGATGGCGTACGCGACGAGCAGCGGGCCCGCCTGCACGGCGGCCTGCTGGAGGAGCAGGAAGAAGACGGAGACGAGGACGTACCGACGACGCGGGCGCAGCAGCGAACCGAGCAGGTGCCAGGTGGCGCCGGGGGGAGAGGGAAGTTCGTCCTGGTCGAAGGAGTCGGGAGCGGCGGGAGAGCCGGGTGCGCCGGGCGCGCCGGGCGCGGACTCCGGCCGGGTCTCCTCGGACTCCGGCTCGGCCGCCCCGCCGGACTTCTCCGTGGATACGGGCGGCTGGCCCTGATCGATGGTGGTCACGCGTCGGCCCCTTCGTGAAGACTCTTACCGGGGTTCCCGGCTCCGGCTGTCCCGCCAACTCCGCCACCCGCACCCACGCGCATGCCGGTGCCCGTGCCCGTGCCCGTGTCCGTGTCCGTGTCTGCGTCCGCGTCCGCGCCCGCCCCCGTGTCCGCACCTGGGCCCGGTTCCGCGCCCGACATCAGCCATGCGTACTCCGCGTTGTCCCGCAGCAGTTCGTGGTGCGTGCCCACCGCTGCGATCCGGCCGCCGGACAGCAGTGCCACCCGGTCGGCCAGCATCACCGTGGACGGCCGGTGGGCCACCACCAGCGCCGTGGTGTCGTCGAGCACCCGCCGCAGCGCCGCCTCGACCAGTGCCTCCGTGTGGACGTCGAGGGCCGAGAGCGGGTCGTCGAGCACCAGGAAGCGCGGGTTGCCCACCACCGCCCTGGCAAGTGCGAGCCGTTGCCGCTGGCCGCCGGAGAGGCTGAGCCCCTGTTCGCCGACCTCGGTGTCCGCGCCGTCGGGCAGCCGGTGCACGAAGTCGGCCTGGGCGATGTCCAGCGCACGCCGCAGCTCTTCGTCACCGGCGTCCGTCGCGCCCGCCCCCATCAGTACGTTGTCCCCGACCGACGTCGAGAACAGCGTCGGTTCCTCGAACGCCACCGACACCAGAGCGCGCAGCTCCTCGCGGGGTATCGCGGCGATGTCCTGCCCGTCGAGCGTGATGCGCCCGCCGGTCACCTCGTGCAGCCGGGGCACCAGCGTGGTCAGCGTCGTCTTGCCGGACCCGGTGGCCCCGACCAGCGCGAGCGTCTCGCCCGGCCGGATGTGCAGGTCGATGCCGTCCAGCAGCGGTACGGAGTCGGCGGGCGCATCCGGATACCGGAACTCGACACCCTCGAACCGAAGCCCCCCGGCCTCAGCCCCGGCCTCACTCCCGGCCTCACTCCCGGCCTCACTCCCGGTCCCGGCCTTCTGCGACTCGGCCCCGGCCTCCCGCTCAGCCTCCTCCGCCACATCCATCACCTCGAAGAACCGCTCCGTCGCCGTCGCCGCCTCCTGGCTCATCGCCAGCAGGAAGCCGAACGCCTCCACCGGCCAGCGCAGCGCCAGCGCCGTCGACAGGAACGCGACCAGCGTGCCCGCCGACAGACCGCCGTCCGCGACCTGGACCGTGCCGAGCACCAGGGCCGCACCGATGGCGAGCTCAGGGACGACCGTCATCAGGCCCAGGACCCCTGCGAGGAGCCGGGCCTTGACCAGCTCCGTGCCGCGCAACCGCAACGACAGTTCACGGAACGCGGTCGCCTGCGCCCGGTGCCGGCCGAAGCCCTTGATGATCCGGATGCCGAGCACGCTCTCCTCGACGACCGTCGTCAGATCTCCCACCTGGTCCTGCGCCTTGCGCGACACCAGGGCGTACTTCGCCTCGAACAGCGCACACACGACCATCAGCGGAATCACCGGCACCATCAGCACCAGCCCCAGCGACCAGTCCTGCATCAGCAGGATCAGGAACCCCACCAGGATCGTGGTCCCGTTGACGATCAGGAAAGTCAGCGGGAACGCCAGGAACATCCGGATCAGCATCAGGTCCGTCGTACCGCGCGACAGCAACTGCCCCGAGGCCCACTTGTCGTGGAACGCCACCGGCAGCCGCTGCACGTGCCGGTACAGGTCGGCCCGCAGCTGTGCCTCCACCGAGGCGAGCGGCCGTGCGATCAGCCAGCGCCGGAACCCGAACAGCAGCGCCTCGACGACGCCGAGCCCGAACAGCATGCCCGCGCCCAGCCACACCCCGCCCGTATCGCCGTCCGCGATCGGCCCGTCGACCATCCACTTCAGTACGAGAGGGAAGAGCAGACTCAGACACGAGGCCACGATCGCGACAATTGCCGCACTGGTCCAGCGGGTTCGGACCGGTCTGACATAGGGCCAGAGCCGCAGCAGGGCACGTATGGCGGAGCGTTTGGGCGCGGGGGAGGTGTGTGTATCGGTCATCGGACCTGAGCCTACGAGCCGCCTCCGACATAGCCCAGTGAGTATTCGGGAGGCGGTGCGGCACGCGGGACGGCCCCGGAGGGGAGCCGCACGCACCCCGAGCCGACTCGGGGTGCCGTACTCGGGGTGTCGTACGGGACGGGTCCCCCGACCGGCGCCCGCATCAACCGATCGGCTGATGGACCGGTCGAGCGCGATGGCCGATACCGCAGCGCCCCGCCCCACGCGATTCTCGCCGTATGCCCCTCATCGAAGTCAGCGAACTCCGCAAGGCCTACGCCGGCCGGCCCGCCGCCGACGGCGTCTCCTTCACCGTCGAGGAGGGCGAGATCTTCGGCATCCTCGGCCCCAACGGCGCAGGCAAGACCACCACCGTCGAATGCGTCAGCGGTCTGCGCGCCGCCGACTCCGGCACCGTCCGCGTCGCAGGCCTCCACCCGGTCACCGACCACGACAAGGTCACCCAGCTCCTCGGCGCCCAGCTCCAGGAGAGCGAGCTCCAGCCCAAGATCCTGGTCCGCGAGGCGCTGGAGCTGTACGCGTCCTTCTACCCGAACCCCGCCGACTGGCGGCCCCTCGCCGAACGCCTCGGCCTGACCGACAAGCTCACCACCCGCTTCGCCAAGCTCTCCGGCGGCCAGAAGCAGCGCCTGTCCATCGCGCTCGCCCTCATCGGCAACCCGAAGGTCGTCGTCCTCGACGAGCTGACCACCGGCCTCGACCCGCGCGCCCGCCGCGACACCTGGAAGCTCATCGAGGACGTACGCGACTCCGGCGTCACCGTCCTCCTCGTCACCCACTTCATGGAGGAGGCCCAGCGCCTCTGCGACCGCATCGCCGTCATCGACAAGGGCCGGGTCGCCGCCCTGGACACACCGTCGGGCCTGATCCGGCGCTCCTCCAGCTCCACGGTCATCAGCTTCACCCCGTCCCGCCCGCTGGAATCCGTCGAACTGGCGGGCCTGCCCGAGGCCGCCTCGATCGAGCGGGACGGCGACCGCGTCGTCATCAACGGCACCGACCGCACCGTCAACGCCGTGATCTCGCTCCTCGCCCTCCACCACATCGAGGCACACCAACTCCGCGTCACCGAAGCCACGTTGGACGACGCGTTCCTCGACCTCACCGAGAACAGCGAAGCCCGTACCCCCGCCACCACGAAGGCAGCGTGAACACCACCATGTCCGCCCGCACCGCAGTCCTGCGTACGGAAGCCCGTCTCTTCGGCCGCGAGCCGGGCGCCCTCTTCTGGGTCCTGCTCTTCCCGACCGTCCTGATGGTGATCCTCGGCCTGATCCCCGACTTCCGCGAGCCCTCCGCCGACCTCGGCGGACGCCGCACGATCGACCTGTACGTCCCCGTGGCCGTGCTCCTCTCC
Source organism: Streptomyces sp. NPDC054863 (assembly GCF_053610825.1). NCBI lineage: Bacteria > Bacillati > Actinomycetota > Actinomycetes > Kitasatosporales > Streptomycetaceae > Streptomyces > Streptomyces sp. NPDC054863. The sequence goes on from NZ_JBSGZD010000164.1 coordinate 12,600, forward strand.
ATGATCATGGCCGGTCTCCAGGCCATGCCGCCGACCCTGGTCGGCTACCGCGAACGCGGCATCCTGCGCCGCATGTCGACCACTCCGGTGCGCCCGGCCACGCTCCTGGGCGCGCAGATCGTGGTGAACGCGGTCGCCGCGCTGGGCTCGGGGCTGCTCGTCCTGCTGGTCGGCAGGCTCGCCTTCGACGTCGCGCTCCCGAAGCAGTTCTTCGGCTACGTCCTGGCCCTGGTCCTCGCCGTACTCGCCGCGCTCGCCCTCGGCGCGACCGTCTGCGCCGTCACCCGTACGACCAAGGCCGCCCAGGCGGTCGGGTCGGTGATCTTCTTCCCGACGATGTTCACCGCGGGCGTCTGGCTCCCGGTCCAGGCGATGCCCGACACCCTCAGGGCGATCGTCGAGGCCACCCCGCTCGGCGCCGCTTCGCAGGCCCTCAACGACGCGATGCTCGGAGCCTGGCCGGGCTGGGGCCACCTGGGCGTACTGGCGGCGTGGACCGTAGTGTTGATCCTCGCCGCGTCCCGCTGGTTCAAGTGGGAGTAGCGGCCGGACCGACCAGCGGCACGGGGGTGCACGGCGATGGTGAGCGTCGAGGAACGCATGAACCAGTTCCACCGTTTCGGCCCGTTCGCCCTGCTCTTCCTCTCCACGGTCATCGCGTACGCGGCGGCACCCGTCGTCATGAACCACGGCGCGGAGAAGATCGCCGTCGGAGTGCTCGTCGCGGTGACGGCGGCCCTGCACCTGGTCTGGAACCGGGCCGGCCGGGGCAGGCCCCAGTTCTGGATCCCGGGCCGCGTCTACTACGTCGTCCGTACGGTCCTCACCTTCACCCTCACCTGGCTCAACCCGTTCTTCGCGATCTACGCGAGCCTCGGCTACGTCGACACGCCCCACCTGCTGCCCCCGAAAGCCGTCCGGATCGGTCTTCTGGTCACCGCCGTCACCCTCGCCGGCTCCCAGTCCGGCGGCCTGCCGCCGAAGTCCCTGATGAACTGGGTCGTCTTCGGCATCCTGTTCTTCGTCAACGCATCCGTCATCTCGCTCTTCCAGCACCTGGGCGCACGGGAGGCGGAGACGGCCAAGGACAAGGAAGCGGCCATCGCGGCCCTCGAAGAAGCGAACGCCCGCCTGGAGCAGACCCTCGCCGAGAACGCGGGCCTGCACGAGCAACTCCTGCTCCAGGCGCGCGAAGCGGGCGTCTCCGACGAACGCCGCCGGCTCGCCGCCGAGATCCACGACACCATCGCGCAGGGCCTGACCGGCATCATCGCCCAGCTCCAGGTCGTCACCTCCACCACCGACCCGGACACGGCGGCGGTCCACCTGTCCCGCGCCCAGGACCTCGCCCGCACCAGCCTGGGCGAGGCCCGCCGCTCGGTCCAGAACCTCGGACCGGCGGCCCTCGAACACGACAGCCTCACCGAGGCGTTGAAGAAAACCGTCGCCGTCTACGCCCAACACACGGGAATCCGTGCCGAGTTCACTGTCACCGGCACGGAGGAACCCCTCCACGACGAGGTCGCCGCCACCCTCCTGCGCATCGCCCAGGAAGCCCTCACCAACACCTCCCGGCACGCCCGCGCCACCCGGGCAGGCGTCACCCTCTCCTACATGGACGACGAGGTCGCCCTCGACGTCCGCGACGACGGCACCGGCTTCGACCCGTCCACGGTCGCCGCCCGTACGGAAGCAGGCGGCTTCGGCCTCGACGGGATGCGGACCCGCGCCGAACGCATCGCCGGCACGGTCACGATCGAGTCCGAGCCCGGCTTCGGCACGGCGGTCTCCGCCCGCGTACCCTTGCTCCCCCATGCCTGAGACATCTGCTGTCATCACCCTCCTCATCGTCGACGACCACCCGGTCGTACGGGACGGCCTGCGCGGCATGTTCGCGACGGCCCCCGGCTTCGAAGTCCTCGGCGAGGCGGCGAGCGGCCCGCAAGGAGTCGAGCTGGCAGCGGAGTTGACTCCCGACGTGATCCTCATGGACCTCCGCATGCCGGGCGGCGGGGGAGTGGCCGCCATCGCCGAGATCACCCGCCGCGCCCTCCCGTCCAAAGTCCTCGTCCTCACCACCTACGACACGGACACCGACACCCTCCCCGCGATCGAGGCGGGCGCCACGGGCTACCTCCTCAAGGACGCCCCGCGCGACGAACTCTTCACCGCGGTACGAGCAGCCGCCGCCGGCCGCACCGTCCTCTCCCCGGCCGTCGCCACCCGCCTGGTCACCCAGGTCCGCAACCCGCGACCGGCGGCAGCCACCGCGGCCTCCTCCCTCTCCGCCCGCGAACGCGAAGTCCTCGGCCTCGTCGCCAAGGGCATGTCCAACCGCGAGATCGCCCGCATCCTCTTCATCAGCGAAGCCACGGTGAAAACCCACCTCACCCACCTCTACGCGAAGCTGGGCGTCAACGACCGCGCGGCAGCGGTCGCCACGGCCTACGACCGCGGCATCCTCGGCTGACGGCCCGCCGCCTCTCCGGTCGCGTCGCAGACCTGGTTCGCCAAGGGGGCGCCCCACGCTCCGGAGGCAGCGTCGGTTCTGTTCACCGCGTCCTTCCGGGCGGCTCTCTCGGCCGACAGCCGAAGCCGCCCCGGTCTCCCCCTACTCCCTCCCCACCCGCATCAACACCACCGCCCGCCCCGGCACCGAAACCACCGCACCCCCCTCGTACCGCACCCCCACCCCATCTCCCTGCTCCTCCGCCGACGTGTCCACCACCACCTCGTACGAAGCCGCCCACGGGTCCCCGGGCAGCCGGAAGTCCACCGGATCAGCGCCCGCGTGCAGCACCGCCAGGAAGCTCTCGTCGACGATCTTCTCGCCCCGTGCGTCCCGCCCCGGAATGTCGGTCCCCGACAGGTACATCCCGAGCGTCGCCGCCGGCGCGTACCAGTCGTCGGGGGTCATCTCCTCACCCCGCACCGTGAACCACGCCAAGTCCCGCAGCCCGTCCGCGCCCTGGGACCGCCCGGAGAAGAAGGCCCGTCGGCGCAGCACCGGATGCGCGTGCCGCAGCGCCAGCAGCCGCGACGTCAGGTCGAACAGGGACCGCCAGCCCGGCTCCTCAAGAAGCGACCAGTCCACCCAGCTGATCTCGTTGTCCTGGCAGTACGCGTTGTTGTTGCCGCTCTGCGTACGCCCCATCTCGTCGCCCGCGACCAGCATCGGCACGCCCGTCGACAGCAGGAGCGTCGTCACCAGGTTGCGGAGCTGCCGCCGCCGCAGGGCCAGTACGGAGGGATCGTCGCTCTCGCCCTCCGCGCCGCAGTTCCAGGACCGGTTGTCGTTGGTGCCGTCCCGGTTGCCCTCCTCGTTCGCCCCGTTGTGCTTCTGCTCGTACGAGACCAGGTCCCGCAGCGTGTAACCGTCGTGCGCCGTCACGAAGTTGACGGAGGCGTAGGGTCGGCGCCCACCCCACGCGTACAGGTCGCTCGACCCCGACAGCCGGTAGCCCAGGTCCCGTACGTCCGGCAGCGCGCCGCGCCAGAAGTCCCGTACGGCATCCCGGTAGCGGTCGTTCCACTCCGTCCACAGCGGGGGGAACGCGCCGACCTGATAGCCCCCGCTCCCCACGTCCCACGGCTCGGCGATCAGCTTCACCCGGCGCAGCGTCGGATCCTGGGCGATCACCGCGAGGAACGGGGAGAGCATGTCGACGTCGTGCATGGACCTGGCCAGCGCGGCCGCCAGGTCGAAACGGAAGCCGTCCACGCCCATCTCGTTGACCCAGTAGCGGAGCGAGTCCGTGATGAGGCGGAGCACATGCGGCTGTACGACATGGAGGGTGTTGCCGCAGCCCGTGTAGTCCGCGTACCGCCGCGCATCGCCCTGCAGCCGGTAGTAGCCCCGGTTGTCGATCCCCCGCATCGACAGCGTCGGCCCCAACTCGCCCGCCTCCGCCGTGTGGTTGTAGACCACGTCCAGGATCACCTCGATCCCTGCCGCGTGCAGCGCCTGCACCATCCGCTTGAACTCGCCGACCTGCTGCCCGGTCGTCCCGGTCGCCGCGTACCCCGCGTGCGGGGCGAAGTAGCCGAGGGAGTTGTAGCCCCAGTAGTTCTTCAGACCGCGCCGCAGCAGATGGTCCTCGTGCGCGAACTGGTGCACCGGCAAAAGCTCCACCGCCGTCACCCCCAGCCGCACCAGGTGCTCGATCGCCGCCGGATGCGCCAGACCCGCGTAGGTGCCCCGCAGCTCCTCCGGGATCCCCGGGTGCCGCATGGTGAAGCCGCGCACGTGCAACTCGTAGATCACCGAGTCCGCCCACGGCGTCTTCGGCCGCCGGTCGTCCACCCAGTCGTCGTCATCGTGGACGACCACACCCTTCGGGACGTACGGGGCGGAGTCCCGCTCGTCGCGCACCGTGTCGGCGACGTGCTGCTGCGGCCAGTCCCGTACGTGCCCGTACACCTCGGGCGGGAGCACGAAGTCGCCGTCGACCGCCCGTGCGTACGGGTCGAGCAGCAGCTTCGCCGGGTTCCAGCGGGCGCCCGTCCACGGGTCCCAGCGACCGCGCACCCGGAATCCGTACCGCTGTCCCGGCCGTACTCCCGGCGCGAAGCCGTGCCACACCTCGTGCGTCAACTCGCTCAGCGGGCGCCGCGTCTCGGCCCCCGCCTCGTCGAAGAGGCACAGCTCGACGGCCTCCGCACCTCCTGCCCACAGTGCGAAGTTGGTCCCCGCCACCCCGTCGGGGCCGACCCTGAACCGGGCCCCCAGGGGGTTCGGAGCCCCCGGCCACACGGGTGGCCGGG
>NZ_JBSGZD010000165.1:0-17279 GCF_053610825.1 Streptomyces sp. NPDC054863
GGGCAGGTGGGCCGCCCCGGTGCGGGTGGGTTGTTCGTGCGGGTGCGTCGTGGCCGGCCGCGCAGTTCCCCGCGCCCCTGGAGGGGCGCCCCCACATGGAGTGCACCCTTCCGCGACCGCACGCGCTCGCTACCGCCCTGCCCCCCTCTCCTTCAGCATCCCCTCCATCAGCTCCAGTTCCGCCTCCTGCGCATCCACCATTCCCTGCGCCAGCTCCCGTTCCGCCCCCACCGTGCAGAGCTTCGCGCAGCCCTGGGCCATCGTGACGCCGCCCTTGTGGTGGGCGGTCATCAGCCGCAGGTAGCGGACCTCCGCCGCCTTGCCTTCCGCCTCGCCCAGCGCCTTCAGCTCGGCCCGGGTGGCCATGCCCGGCATCAGGCCGTCCGGGCGGGCGCCGCCGTCGCCGCCCGCGTGGCCGGAGTGCGCACCCAGCCACTCCATCTGCGGCGCGTCCGGCGAGGCGATCTTCGGCAGGTCCCACAGGTCCAGCCAGCCCAGCAGCATGCCCCGCTGGTTGGCCTGCGTGTTGGCGATGTCGTACGCGAGACGCCGTACGTCCGCGTCCTTCGTCCGGTCCCGTACGACGAACGACATCTCCACCGCCTGCTGATGGTGCGCCGCCATGTCCCGCGCGAACCCGGCATCCGCCGAACCACCCTCAGGGGTCGCCGAGTTGACGTCCGAAGCCGCCGGAGAGTCCGGCTCCGCAGCCGCCCGCGTCACCGTCACCGCCCCCACCACCACCGCCAGCGCGAACACCACCGCTCCCACCGCACGCCACCACGAGCGGGTCACTCCTGCATGCCCCCGCCCATCACCGGAGCGCCGGAGTCGTCCAGCTTCACCCCGTTCGAGCACGCCGCGCCCGGCTCCGGGGTCTGCGGTCCCATCACGTACCGCGTGAAGAACTGGTTGACCCGCGGATCGTCCGCCCCGTCGACCGTGACCTGCTTGCCCCACGCGCTCAGCATGATGGACCCGGCCTGCTCCTGCACCGGGCTCATCAGCGAGTACTGCGTCTTCTTGACCTTCTCGGCCAGCTTGTCGAGGTCGGCCTTCGGGGCCTTGTCGTTGTACGTGACCCAGACCGCGCCGTGCTCCAGCGAGTGCACCGCGTTCATGCCGGGGACCGGCTTCTTGTAGACGTCGCCCTGGCAGTTCATCCACGCCTGGTGGTGGTCGCCGCCGACCGGCGGGGTCATCGGGTACGTGACCGGCTTGGTGACGTGGGTGCGGCCCAGCTTCTTCGCGTCCCAGACCTTCTCGTTCCTGATGGGGGCCTTGGCGTCGGCTATCAGGTCCTTCTTCTTGTCCGACTCCTTGGTGAAGACATACGCACCGAAGCCGATCAGACCGGCCAGGACTGCTCCGCCGACGCTGAACGCGACGATCTTGTTGCGGCGGTCGCGCGACTTCTCGGCGCGCCGCATCTCTGCTATCCGGGCCTTGCGGGAGGTGTCGACGGACATGCTGAACATCCTTATCGAGGAAGGGAGTTACGGGAATCCGTGCGCGCGGCGCTCGGTGCGCCAGAATCCGCCGCTACCTCCGCAGCACCATCAGTACGTACGGTCCCGGGGCCCGTGCCCGTGCCCCGTCGGTGCGCGGCACCCCCACCGCTTGGCCGCCGCCCTCGTGCCGCACCGGCAGCGCCACGGCGCCCGGCAGCGCGTCCGGCGGCGGAGCGGTCAGCACCGCGGGCGAGGCGTGCGGAAAGGCTCCGCAACCGCCTTGGTCGTACGGGCAGTCGTAGGCGGGCGACAGCGAGGAGGAGGTCTCGGCCCCCGCAGGGCTCAGGCAGACCAGCAGCGCGCCGAAAAGAGCCGCGACGGCGCACAGAAGTGCCACGCCTCGCCTGATGCGCGCGAGGCGCACGCTGGTGCCCCTGTTGCGGAAGTGCCGTGAGCCCTCCATGAGGCGCGATCGTAACCGCCGCCTCGCCGTACGTCATCAGCAGACCGGAAGCAGACCGGTAGAGCGGACCGCGAGCAGGCTTCCTCGGCGTGATCGGACTGCAGGTCGTGGACATGAAGGGCGGACCCAGGATCGGTGAGACGCTGAGCCTGTACGGACCGGCCGGCTTCCACCTCCAGGCGATCCCGGCGGCGGTGCTGCTGCGCACGGTGTACGTGGTCGGCCGCCCGCCGCAGTGAACCCGCCGCAGTGAGCAGGGGCGGTCCGCAATCTGCCCGAAACCGTGTGGTGGGATGCTGGGGAGCCCCCAGTGTGTCCCGAGGCGTGGGAGCAGGCGGCCTGACCAGCAAGAAGGAAGTGAAAATGGACAAGCAGCAGGAATTCGTGCTCCGTACGTTGGAGGAGCGGGACATCCGCTTCGTACGCCTGTGGTTCACCGATGTGCTCGGCTTCCTGAAGTCGGTCGCGGTGGCCCCCGCCGAGCTGGAGCAGGCCTTCGACGAGGGCATCGGCTTCGACGGATCCGCCATCGAGGGCTTCGCCCGGGTCTACGAGTCCGACATGATCGCCAAGCCGGACCCCGGCACCTTCCAGATCCTGCCCTGGCGGGCGGAGGCTCCCGGCACGGCGCGGATGTTCTGCGACATCCTCATGCCGGACGGCTCCCCGTCCTTCGCCGACCCCCGCTACGTACTGAAGCGCATCCTGGCGAAGACCTCGGACCTGGGCTTCACCTTCTACACCCACCCGGAGATCGAGTTCTTCCTCCTGAAGAACAAGCCGCTGGACGGCTCCAGCCCCACCCCCGCCGACAACTCCGGCTACTTCGACCACACCCCGCAGAACGTCGGCATGGACTTCCGCCGGCAGGCGATCACCATGCTCGAATCCATGGGCATCTCGGTGGAGTTCAGCCACCACGAGGGCGCACCGGGCCAGCAGGAGATCGACCTCCGTTACGCGGACGCGCTGTCGACGGCGGACAACATCATGACCTTCCGCCTGGTCATGAAGCAGGTGGCGCTGGAGCAGGGCGTCCAGGCCACCTTCATGCCGAAGCCGTTCTCGGAGTTCCCCGGCTCGGGCATGCACACGCACCTGTCGCTCTTCGAGGGCGACCGCAACGCCTTCTACGAGTCGGGCGCCGAGTACCAACTCTCCAAGGTGGGACGCTCGTTCATCGCCGGCCTGCTCAAGCACGCCGCGGAGATCTCCGCCGTCACCAACCAGTGGGTCAACTCCTACAAGCGCATCTGGGGCGGCTCGTCCCGCGCGGCGGGCGCGGGCGGCGAAGCCCCCTCGTACATCTGCTGGGGCCACAACAACCGCTCCGCCCTGATCCGCGTCCCGATGTACAAGCCCGGCAAGACGGGCTCGGCCCGGGTCGAGGTCCGCTCGATCGACTCCGGCGCCAACCCGTACCTCACCTACGCGGTCCTGCTCGCCGCGGGCCTCAAGGGCATCGAGGAGGGTTACGAACTCCCGGCGGGCGCCGACGACGACGTCTGGGCCCTCTCGGACGCCGAGCGCCGCGCGATGGGCATCGAGCCCCTCCCGCAGAACCTCGGCGAGGCCATCGCCCTGATGGAACGCAGCGAGCTGGTCGCCGAGACCCTCGGCGAGCACGTCTTCGACTTCTTCCTGCGCAACAAGAAGCAGGAGTGGGAGGAGTACCGCTCCGAGGTCACCGCCTTCGAGCTGCGCAAGAACCTGCCGGTGCTGTAGCAACGGCCCCTCCTGAGCGACCGCCTCTCCTGTCGCACCCGTTCACTCTGTGAGCCGAAAACACGGGTGCGACAGGGGTGCGTTGCTGAGACCCTGCCCGGATGGAACGTTCACGCAGGTCCCAACTGGCCCACGCGCACCACCCGATCGCCGCTCCCCTCGACGACGAATCCGTACGCCGGCTCATCGACCGGGCCGTCACCCGGGACGACGCACGCCTCCTCGACCTCGGCTGCGGTCAGGCGGAATGGCTGATCCGGGCGTTGGAAGCACACCCCGGGGCGACCGCGGTCGGCGTCGACATCGCCGGGAACGCACTGGCGCAGGCGCGGGCGCAGGCCGACGCGCGGGGAGTCGGTGACCGGCTCGAACTCCACCAGGCGTCCGCCGCGGACCTCACCGCCGACCGGCCCTTCGACGTCGTGATCAGCGTCGGCGCCACGCACGCGTTCGGCGGGCTCCTCAGCACCCTCGCCGCCGCGCGCGAGCACCTCGCACCCGGCGGAGCCGTGCTCGTCGGCGACGCGTACTGGCTCACCGGGCCCAGCCCCGAGGCCGTCGAGATGCTCGGCGAGTACGAGGACCTGGCCACGACGGTGGAGAACATCGCCGCCGACGGCTGGGTCCCGGTCTACGGCCACCTCAGCACCCGCCACGAGCTCGACGACTACGAGTGGCACTGGACGGGATCGCTCGCCGAATGGGCCGTGGACCACCCCGAGGACCCCGACAGCGCGGCAGCCCTCGAATCCTCCGCCGCCCACCGCACCGAATGGCTGCGCGGCTACCGTGACAGCTTCGGCTTCCACACCCTCGTACTGCGTCCGACGAAGGGCTGAACACCCCCGTGAACATCGCCGACGACCGTCCCGAGCCGCCCAAGCGCGGCACCGAACGCGAAATGCTGCGCGCCTACCTCGACTTCCACCGCGCCACCCTCGCCATGAAGTGCCGGGGGCTGAGCGACGAGGAGCTGCGTCAGCAGTCGATGCCGCCGTCGACGCTGTCGCTGCTGGGTCTCGTACGGCACATGGGAGAGGTCGAGAGGACCTGGTTCCGGCGCGTCGTCGACCAGGAGAAGGACATTCCGCACCTCTGGTCCGACAAGGGCGACTACCAGGAGGCGTACGACGCGAGTGCGGCCACGCGCGGCGAGGCGTTCGCCGCCTGGGAGGCGGAGGTGGAGCACTCCCGGCGCATCGAGCGGGAGGCGGAGTCGCTGGACGTGTACGGCCACTTCGCGCGGTGGGGCGAGGACGTGTCACTGAGGTGGGTCATGCTGCACCTGATCCACGAGTACGCACGCCACAACGGCCACGCGGACTTCCTGCGGGAAGGCGTGGACGGGGTGGTGGGGGTGTAAGCCCAGGGGGCCGGCAGGGCTGGGGGCTGTATTTGGGGGCGCGGGGCAGTATCGATGTGCGGCTCCGCCGCGTGGGCGCGACCGGCCACAACGAACCCGCACGACGCCCACCGGCCCACTCGCTACGCCCCGTAGAACCGCTCCTCCATGACCCCCCGCGCCCGCCGCGTGATCCGCCGGTAGTCGTCCAGCATGTCGCCGACATGACCCGTCTCGTAGCCCAAGTAGCGGCCCATGGCGGCCAGTTCGCGGCCGTCGGAGGGGAAGGTGTCCCCGGCGCGGCCCCGCACCAGCATCACGCCGTTGCGCACCCGGGACGCCAGGACCCAGGCCTCGTCGAGGATCTGGGCCTCCTCGGTCGGGATGAGTCCGGCCGCGTGGGCCGCCGCCAGGGCTTCTCGCGTGCGGGGGGTGCGCAGGCCAGGCTCCGCCCAGCCGTGCTGCATCTGCATCAGCTGGACCGTCCACTCGACGTCGCTCAGGCCGCCGCGCCCCAGCTTCGTGTGGAGCGTCGGATCGGCGCCGCGCGGCATCCGCTCCGACTCCATGCGGGCCTTCAGCCGACGGATCTCGCGGACCGCGTCCTCGCCCAGGCCCTCCATCGGGTAGCGGAGCGGGTCGACCAGCTCGATGAAGCGGCGGCCCAGCTCCGGGTCGCCCGCCATCGGTTCGGCGCGCAGCAGGGCCTGGCTCTCCCAGACCAGGGACCACCGCCGGTAGTACGCCTCGTACGACTTCAGGGAACGGACCAGCGGGCCGCTCTTGCCCTCCGGGCGCAGATCCGCGTCGATCATCAACGGCGGGTCCGCGGTGGGGAGTTGGAGGAGTCGCCGCATCTCGGTAACGACCTTGTTGGCAGCCTTCGCCGCCTCCTGCTCGTCGACGCCCTCGCGCGGCTCGTGGACGAAAAGGACGTCCGCGTCCGACCCGTAACCCAGCTCGTGGCCGCCGAAGCGGCCCATGCCGATGACGGCGAAACGCGTCGGCAGCTCGTCGCCCCACTGCGCCCGCACCGCCGCCCGCAGCGCGCCCGCGAGGGTCGCCGCGTTGAGGGCGGTCAGGGCCCCGCCGACCCGGTCGACGAGAGCGCCCGGGTCGGATTCGGCGGGACTGTCCTCCGTACCGTACGAGCCGATGATGTCGGCGGCGGTGGTACGGAACAGCTCCCGGCGGCGCACCCCGCGCGCCGCCGCGACGGCCGCCTCTGCGCCGTCCGCGCGGCCCACCGCGGCCAGCACCTCCTGCTCCAGGTGCTCACGGGTGCGCGGATGGAGGCCCTTGGGGTCGCCGAGGATGGCGACGGCCTCGGGGGCGCGCAGGAGGAGGTCGGGGGCGAGGCGGCCGGCGGAGAGGACCCGTGCCAGGTTCTCCGCCGCCGCGCCCTCGTCGCGCAGCAGCCGCAGGTACCAGGGGGTCTTGCCCAGGGCGTCCGACACCTTGCGGAAGCCGAGCAGCCCGGCGTCCGGGTCCGCCGAGTCCGCGAACCAGCCGAGCAGCACGGGCAGCAGGGTGCGCTGGATGGCGGCCTTGCGGGTCACGCCGGACGACAGGGCCTCCAGATGGCGCAGGGCGCCGACCGGGTCCGCGTACCCGAGCGCCTGGAGCCGCTGCCCCGCGGCCCGCGGGCTCAGCCGGGTCTCACCGGGGGCGAGCCCGGCGACGGCGTCGAGCAGCGGCCGGTAGAACAGCTTCTCGTGCAGCCGGCGCACGACGGCCGCGTGCCGCCGCCACACCTGCTGGAGCTCGGTGACGGGCTCCCCGCGCAGCCCCAGCGAACGCCCGAGGCGCCGCAGGTCCGCCTCGTCCTCGGGCACGAGGTGGGTGCGCCGCAGCCGGTAGAGCTGGATCCGGTGCTCCATCTGCCGCAGGAACCGGTACGCCGCGTCGAGCTGCGCGGCGTCCGCCCGCCCCACGTACCCTCCGGCGGCCAGCGCCTGCAGTGCCTCCAGCGTCGAACCGCTGTGCAGCGACGCATCGCTGCGCCCGTGCACCAGCTGGAGCAGCTGTACGGCGAACTCGACGTCGCGCAGCCCGCCGGGCCCGAGCTTCAGCTCCCGCTCGACCTGCCCCGCCGGGATGTTGTCGACGACCCGGCGGCGCATCTTCTGCACGTCGGGGACGAAGTTCTCGCGCTCCGCGGCCTGCCACACCATGGGGGACAGCGCCTCGACGTACTCCTCGCCCAGCGCGAGGTCACCGGCCACCGGGCGGGCCTTGAGCAGCGCCTGGAACTCCCAGGTCTTCGCCCAGCGCTGGTAGTACGCGACATGGCTGGAGAGGGTGCGCACCAGGGGCCCGTTGCGGCCCTCGGGGCGGAGATTGGCGTCCACCGGCCAGATGGTGCCCTCGACGGTGGTCTCCGAACAGATCCGCATGAGGTGCGAGGCGAGCCGGGTCGCGGCCCGCATCGCCTCGGTCTCGTCGACGCCGTCCAGCGCGGCCCCGACGAAGATCACGTCCACGTCGGAGACGTAGTTCAGCTCGTGACCGCCGCACTTGCCCATCGCGATCACCGCGAGACGGCACATCGCGTCGTCCTTCGGCGCGGCGCTGCGGGCGATCGCGAGAGCGGCCCTGAGCGTGGCCGTCGCGAGGTCGGCGAGCTCGGCGGCGGTCTCCGCGACGTCCGTCGTCCCGCACACGTCACGCGCCGCTATCGTCAGCAGGCACTGCCGGTAGGCCACCCGCAGCGCGTCCTGGTCGTCGGCGGCGGCGAGCCCGTGCTCGAACTCCGCCACCCCGGGGTGCAGGTCCGTCGCCTCGTACCTGAGCAGGGTGTGCCAGTCGGAGGGGTGCCGGGCGAGATGGTCGGCGAGGGCCTCGGAGGTGCCGAGGACGCCGAGCAGCCGGTCCCGCAGGGGCTTCGCGGCGACGAGGGTACGGAGGAAGTCCTGGCGGACGTCCTCGCTCGGCTGGGCCTCGGCGAGCCGTACGAGACCGCGCAGCGCGAGATCAGGATCGGCGGTCGCGCCGAGGGCGTCGAGCAGCACCGGATCGTGCCGCACGAGGGCGAGGGCCTCGTCGTCGAGGAGCCGCTCGGAGGCGGAGGGGTCGGTGAAACCGTGCCGGATGAGGCGCGTGAAGGTGCTGCTGCGGCGTCCGGGCGCGGCCATCGGATTCCCTGCCTTTTGCTTGGCACTGGCGGTGCGGGGTCTGTGGGTCCGAGCCTATGCCGTGGGGCAGCGCCGAGCGCGTGCGGTCGGGGAGGGGCGCGCTCCGCGTAGGGGCCGCCACCTTGCCCACCCGTCCCGCCCCCGGGGGGCGGCCCCGCTGCCCAAGGTGGCTAGGGGGGCGGGGGCAGGCATTTAGGGGGGCGCGGGGAACTGCGCGGCCGGCCACGACGTGCCCGCACCGTGACCACCCGCCCCCGGAAGGGTTATGCCCGCGCAGGCAGAAGGCGGTCGGGCCCCGCGCCGGAGACCAGCTTCGGCAGCCGGTGCGGCAGCGACCCGTACCAGGCGTAGGCGACCGCGTACCCGAAGGAGAGGCAGAGCAGTCCGCCCACCGCGTCCAGCCAGAAGTGGTTGGCCGTCGCGACGATCACGACCAGCGTGAGGGTCGGGTACAGCAGCCCGAGGATCCGGGCCCACGGCGCCGAAGCCAGGAAGAAGATCGTCAGCCCGCACCACGTCGACCACCCGATGTGCATCGAAGGCATCGCCGCGTACTGGTTCGACATGTGCTTGAGGTCGCCCGACGCCATCGACCCCCACGTGTGGTGGACCAGCACGGTGTCGACGAAGCCGCCGCCGTTCATCAGCCGGGGCGGTGCCAGCGGGTACAGGTAGTAGCCGACCAGTGCGACACCGGTCGTGGCGAACAGGATCGTCCGCGCCGCCGCGTAACGCCCGGGCTGCCACCGGAACAGCCACACCAGCACGCCGATCGTCACGATGAAGTGCAACGTCGCGTAGTAGTAGTTCATCGACACGATGAGCCAGGTCACCGAGTCGACCGCATGGTTGATCGTCTTCTCGACGGCGATCCCGAGGTCGTTCTCGACCTTCCAGATCCAGTCGGCGTTGGCGAGCGCCTTGGCCTTCTGCTCGGGGACCGCGTTGCGGATCATCGAGTAGATCCAGTAGCTGAACACGATCAGCAGGAGCTCGAACCAGATGCGGGGGCGGCGCGGCGACCTGATGCGTGCCACGACGGAGCCGACCGTGCGGCGGGCCTTGGGGGCCGGATCCTCGGTCACCTTGGGTGACGGGATGGTTGCCCTCTGGCCTGCCGCCCGGCCTGCCTCGGTTCTCGTGGTCGCTTCACCCATGGAAGACGAGTCTGCCAGACGGCAGCCCCGTACCGATCATCCTCCGGTGGGTTCCGGCCCGCTCCGCGTACGACTCAAGGACGAGGTCCTGAGGCGGTTGACCCGCGCACCACGAGCTCCGGCATGAACACGAATTCGCTGTGCGGGGCGGGGGTCCCGCCGACCTCCTCCAGCAGCGCGCGGACGGCCGCCTGCCCCATCGCGGTCACCGGCTTGCGGATGGTCGTCAGCGGCGGATCGGTGAAAGCTATGAGCGGCGAGTCGTCGAACCCGACCACCGACACGTCACGCGGTACGTCCAGACCCAGGCGCCGCGCCGCCCGTATCGCGCCGAGCGCCATCATGTCGCTCGCGCAGACGATCGCCGTGCAGCCCCGCTCGATGAGCGCGGAGGCCGCCGCCTGCCCGCCCTCCAGCGTGTAGAGGGAGTGCTGGATCAGCTCCTCCGTCTCCTCGGCCGACAGGCCGAGACGCTCCTGCATGCTGCTGCGGAAGCCCTCGATCTTGCGCAGTACGGGCACGAACCGCTTCGGTCCGACGGCCAGACCGATCCGGGTGTGGCCCAGCGCCGCCAGGTGCGTCACCGCGAGCCGCATCGCCGCCCGGTCGTCCGGCGAGATGAAAGGGGCCAGCACCTTCGGCGAGAAACCGTCGACGAGTACGAAGGGGACGCCCTGCGCGCGCAACTGCTCGTACCGCTGCATGTCGGCCGTGGTGTCGGCGTGCAGTCCGGAGACGAAGATGATGCCGGAGACGCCGCGCGCGACGAGCATTTCGGTCAGCTCGTCCTCGGTGGAGCCGCCGGGGGTCTGGGTGGCGAGTACCGGTGTGTAGCCCTGGCGGGTCAGCGCCTGCCCTATGACCTGGGCGAGCGCCGGAAAGATGGGGTTCTCCAGCTCGGGGGTTATGAGCCCGACGAGACCCGCGCTGAGGCGGCGCAGCCGGACCGGGCGCTCGTACCCGAGGACGTCGAGTGCGGCGAGTACGGATTCGCGGGTGGCCGAGGCAACACCCGGTTTGCCGTTCAGGACCCGGCTGACCGTCGCTTCGCTGACCCCCGCCTGGGCTGCGATGTCGGCTAGCCGTGCGGTCATGGATGAGGACCTTACCGGGCGGCTCATCCGATTGCCCACCAAGTGCAGGTATCGGCCGGAAGGGTGACGCTCCCCCCGTCGGCGGCCAGGTCCGCGGAGGTGGCCAGCAGCCTTCCCGGGGTGGGGAGTTCGACGGGTTCGGCGCCCGCGTTGAGGACGCAGCGGAAGCCGGGGCGTACGAAATCGAGTACCCCGTCCGCCGGGGACGGGAGCCACTCCATGCCGCCGTCGCCCAGGCCCGGCTGTTGCCTGCGGACCGCCAGCGCCCTGCGGTAGAGCTCCAGCGTCGAACCCGCGTCGCCGGTCTGCGCCGCCACGCTCAGCGCCTTCCAGCCGTCCGGCTGCGGAAGCCAGCTGCCGGATTCCCCGCTGTGACTCCGGTCGCCGCCGCCGGTGCCGAAGCCGTACGGTGCCCGGTCGCCGTCCCACGGGATCGGCACGCGGCACCCGTCGCGCAGCCCGTCCTGGCCGTCGGTGCGGAAGAAGGAGGGGTCCTGGCGGGCCTCGTCGGGCAGGTCCACCACCTCGGGCAGGCCCAGCTCCTCGCCCTGGTAGAGGTACGCGGAACCCGGCAGCGCCAGCATCAGCAGGGCCGCGGCGCGGGCCCGCCGCAGCCCCTTGCCGTAGTCGTCCGCCCCGTACCGCGTCAGGTGGCGCACCACGTCGTGGTTGGAGAGCACCCAGGTCGTGGGGGCACCTGCCGAACCGGCGGCGGCGAGCGACGCCTCGACGACCGCCCGCATCTTCGTCGCGTCCCAGGGGCAGGTGAGGAACTGGAAGTTGAAGGCCTGGTGCAGCTCGTCGGGGCGCACGTAGAGCGCGAGCCGCTCGGGGGACGGCGCCCACGCCTCGGCGACACCGATCCGCTCCCCTTCGTACGAGTCGAGCAGCCGCCGCCACCCGCGGTGGATGGCGTGCACCCCGTCCTGGTCGAAGAACGGAAGGACCTGTGAGCCGATCATCTTCGCCTGCTCGCGCGCCCCGATGTCGGGCATCCCGGCGGCCTTGACCATGCCGTGCGCGACGTCGACGCGGAACCCGTCGACGCCCCGGTCCAGCCAGAACCGCAGGATCGAGTCGAACTCGGCGTGCACGGCCGGGTTCTCCCAGTTGAGGTCGGGCTGCTGCGGGGCGAAGAGATGGAGGTACCAGGAGCCGTCCGCGACCCGCGTCCAGGCGGGGCCGCCGAACACCGACTCCCAGTCGTTGGGCGGGAGTTCACCGCCCGCGCCGCGCCCTTCCCGGAAGTGGTAGAGGTCCCGCTCCGGGCCGCCGGCCAGCGCCGCACGGAACCAATCGTGCTGGTCGGAGGTGTGGTTGGGGACCACGTCCATGATGACGCGCAGGCCCGAGCCATGGGCGCTGTCGATGAGTTGGGTGGCGTCGTCCAGCGTCCCGAAGAGCGGATCGACCGCCCGGTAGTCGGCCACGTCGTAGCCGCCGTCCGCCTGCGGCGAGGCGTAGAACGGGGTCAGCCACACCGCGTCCACGCCCAGCCCCGCCAGATGCGGCAGGCGCGCGCGGATGCCGGGCAGATCCCCGACGCCGTCCCCGTTGCCGTCGGCGAAGGACCGGACGTACACCTGATAGATGACGGCATCGCGCCACCACCGCGAGGCGACGGGGCGAGGGTCGGTGCGGGGCTGCGTGGGGCTCATGGGACTGCTCGCTCTCGTACGGGCGCCGGTGTCGGCAACTACGGGATCAACGCCGGTACTCCCCGAAAGTAACAGCCTTGCAAGTTCTTGCGAACGGTGTGACGGGCCTCCCCGACCGGCCTCCACCCCCGCCCCGACCAGCCCAGGGGCGGGTCCTGCGGCAATCCCCAGGACACGTGGATGTAACGATCCACCCCCCTTGCAGAAATTTCCCGCAAACTCTTTCGGACTTCTTTCAGGCTTGTTACGTTCCTCCACGACCCGGCGCCGCGACGGAGCGGTACGGCAGTTGAAGGAGTTCAGATGCGACGTGGCATAGCAGCCACCGCCCTGGTCGCGACCCTGGCGCTCGCGGCGACGGCCTGCGGCGGCGACAGTGACGGCGGCTCGGGCAAGAGCTCGGGCGGCGGCGAACTGGCCGGCGAGGTCACCTGGTGGGACACCTCCACGGTCGGCAGCGAGGACAAGGTCTTCAAGAAGATCGCCGCCGACTTCACCAAGAAGCACCCCAAGGTCACCGTCAAGTACGTCAACGTGCCCTTCGGTGACGCGCAGAACAAGTTCAAGAACGCCGCGCAGGCGGGCTCCGGCGCCCCCGACGTGATCCGCTCCGAGGTCGCCTGGACCCCCGACTTCGCGGACCTCGGCTACCTGGCCCCGCTGGACGGCACCACCGCCCTGAAGAACGCGGGCGACTTCCTCCCGCAGGCCGCGGCCTCCACGAAGTACAAGGACAAGACCTACGCCGTCCCGCAGGTCATCGACTCGATGGGCATCTTCTACAACAAGAAGATGCTGAAGGACGCGGGCGTCGAGGTTCCGAAGAACATCGCCGAGCTGAAGACCGCCGCGAAGAAGATCAAGGAGAAGTCCGGCAAGACCGGCCTCTACCTGCGCGGCGACGACGCGTACTACTTCCTGTCCTTCCTGTACGGCGAGGGCGGCGACCTGGTCGACGCCAAGACGAAGACCGTCACCGTCGACAACGCGGCCGGCGTCAAGGCCATGAGCGTCGTCAAGGACCTGGTCGCCTCGGGCACCGCCAAGACGGACGCCACCGACGGCTACGAGAACCAGCAGAAGGCCTTCAAGGCCGGCGACGTCGCGATGATGATCAACGGTCCGTGGGCGCTCGCCGACACCTACACCGGCGACCAGTTCAAGGACAAGGCCAACCTGGGCATCGCCCCGGTCCCGGCCGGTTCGGTGAAGCAGGGCGCCCCGCAGGGCGGCCACAACCTCGCCGTCTACGCGGGCTCCAAGAACCTCGACGCCTCGTACGCCTTCGTCGATTACATGTCCTCGCCCGAGGTCCAGGCCCAGGTCACCAAGGAGCTCAACCTCCTGCCGACCCGCACCTCGGTCTACTCCCAGCCCGACGTCGCCAAGAACGAGATCGTGGGCTTCTTCAAGCCGGTCGTCGAGAAGGCCGTCGAGCGCCCCTGGATCCCGGAGACCGGCAGCCTGTTCGCCCCGCTGGTCACCGAGTACACCAAGGTCCTCACCGGTCAGACCGCCCCGGACGCGGGCGTGAAGACCACGGGTGAGGCGTACCGCAAGCTGCTCAAGGGCTGGAAGTAGGAATCACTGATGGCTGCCGCCGACACCGGCCGGCCTCTGGTGAAGGCCGCGGGCGAGGACCTCGCCCGCGGCCGGAGCCGCGGCACCGGCCCCCACGAGACGGGCAGGCCGCCGGGCAGGTTCCGCCGGTCGCTCTCGACACACTGGTACGCCTGGACGATGGTCGCCCCCGTGGTGGTCGTCATCGGCGTCATCATCGGATACCCGCTGGTCCGCGGCATCTACCTGTCGCTGACCAACGCCAACGAGCGCAACGTCGAGCGGTCCATCGGCGTCAACCACCTGCCCGCGACGTACGAGTTCGTCGGCCTGGACAACTACGTCGACGCCCTCACCGGCAGCCAGTTCCTCGCCACCCTCGGCTGGACCGTCCTGTGGACCGTCGCCTGCGTCTCGATCACCTTCGCGCTCGGCATGGGCCTGGCCAACATGCTGAACCGCAGAATCGCGGGCCGCGGCTTCTACCGGATGATGCTCGTCCTGCCCTGGGCGGTCCCCGGCTTCGTGTCCGTCTTCGCCTGGCGGTTCCTCTACAACCAGGACAACGGGCTCCTCAACAAGATCCTCGCGGGCGGCGGCATCGACGCCGTGCCGTGGCTGAACGACCCGACCTGGGCGAAGTTCGCCGTGATCAGCGTCAACGTCTGGCTCGGCATCCCGTTCATGATGGTCGCCCTCCTCGGCGGACTGCAGTCCATCCCCGGCGAGCTGTACGAGGCCGCGGAGATGGACGGCGCGAGCGCCTGGCAGCGCTTCCGGCACATCACGATGCCCGGCCTGCGCCCGGTGAGCACGACGGTGATCCTGCTCTCCACCATCTGGACCTTCAACATGTTCCCGGTGATCTTCCTGCTGACCCGGGGCGGACCCGGCGAGGCGACGCAGATCCTCGTCACCCAGGCGTACAAGTTCTCCTTCGAGATCAGCCCGCGCGACTTCGCGCAGTCCTCCACCTGGGGCGTGCTGATCCTGATCCTTCTGATGCTCTTCGCCGCGGTCTACCGGCGAGTCCTCCGCAAGCAGGGAGATGTCTGGTGACCACCGAGACCATCCTCAGTACGGGTCAGTCCGCCAACGTCCAGATCCGCGAACGACGTTCGCCGCTCGCCTCGTTCGGCCTGCACGCCACGCTCGTGGTCGCGTCGGTCGTCGCCGTCTTCCCGGTGCTGTGGGTCCTGCTGACCTCGCTCAAGCCGGCGAAGTACGCGACCACCACCGACTTCGTCCGCGAGACGACGCTCGGCAACTACACCGGCCTGCTCAGCGACACCCCGTTCCTGACGTGGTTCGGCAACTCGCTGCTCATCGCCGGGCTCTCGACCGTCATCGGCGTCTTCGTCTCCGCGACCACCGGGTACGCGGTGAGCCGCTTCCGGTTCCCCGGCAAGCGCGGCCTGATGTGGACGCTGCTGATCACCCAGATGTTCCCGGTCGCCGTCCTGATCGTGCCGATCTACAACATCATGGCGAAGCTGGGTCTGCTCAACCAGCCGATCGGCCTGGTCATCACCTACCTGACCATCTCGGTCCCGTTCTGCGCCTGGATGATGAAGGGCTTCTTCGACGGCATCCCGCGCGAGCTCGACGAGTCCGGGCAGGTCGACGGACTCACCCCGTTCGGCACCTTCTGGCGGCTCATCCTGCCGCTCGCCAAGCCGGGTCTCGCGGTCACCGCCTTCTACTCCTTCATCACCGCGTGGGGCGAAGTCGCGTACGCCTCCGCCTTCCTGGTCGGCGACGAGAACATGACCCTGGCCGGCGGACTCCAGAAGTTCGTCAACCAGTACAGCAGCCAGTGGGGTCCGATGGCCGCCGCGTCGGTGCTGATCGCCATCCCGGCCGCGCTCGTCTTCGTCTTCGTGCAGCGCCACCTGGTGGCGGGCATGACCGCAGGCGCGACCAAGGGCTGACCCCCTCCTTCACGTACGTACGTCCTCACCCCGGACGCCCACCCCACACCCCCAGGGACGACATGACCCAGCACCTCGCTGCCCCTGCCCCGACTCACGTCTCCACCGAATGGTGGCGGAACGCGGTGATCTACCAGGTCTACCCGCGCAGCTTCGCCGACGGGAACGGCGATGGCATGGGCGACCTGGCCGGCGTCCGCAGCCGCCTCCCGTACCTGCGCGACCTGGGTGTGGACGCCGTCTGGCTGAGCCCGTTCTACGCGTCCCCGCAGGCCGACGCCGGGTACGACGTGGCCGACTACCGGGCCATCGACCCCATGTTCGGTACGTTGCTGGACGCCGACGGTCTGATCCGCGACGCGCACGCGCTGGGCCTGCGCGTCATCACGGACCTGGTCCCCAACCACTCCTCCGACCAGCACGAGTGGTTCAAGCGCGCCCTCGCCGAAGGCCCCGGCTCGGCCCTGCGCGACCGCTACCACTTCGTCCCTGGCAAGGGTGCGGACGGCGAACTCCCCCCGAACGACTGGGAGTCGCTCTTCGGCGGTCCCGCCTGGACCCGTACCACCAACCCCGACGGCACGGACGGCGACTGGTACCTGCACATTTTCGCCCCCGAGCAGCCCGACTTCAACTGGGAGCACCCGGCCGTCGCCGACGAGTTCCGCTCGATCCTGCGGTTCTGGCTGGACATGGGCGTCGACGGCTTCCGCATCGACGTCGCGCACGGCCTGGTCAAGGCGGAGGGCCTGCCCGACCTCGGCAGCCACGACCAGCTGAGGCTCCTCGGCAACGACGTCATGCCGTTCTTCGACCAGGACGGGGTGCACGCCATCTACCGCGCCTGGCGGCAGATCCTCGACGAGTACCCGGGGGAGAGGATCGGCGTCGCCGAGGCCTGGACCCCGACCCTGGAGCGCACCGCGAACTACGTCCGCCCCGACGAACTGCACCAGGCCTTCAACTTCCAGTACCTGGGCACCCATTGGGACGCCGAAGCCCTCCGCGAGGTCATCGACACCTCGCTCGCCGCGATGCGCCCCGTCGACGCCCCGGCCACCTGGGTCCTCTCCAACCACGACGTCACCCGCCACACCACCCGCTTCGCCAACCCGGCAGGCCTCGGCACCCAGATCCGCACCGCGGGCGACCCGGAACTCGGCCTGCGCCGGGCCCGCGCCGCCACCCTCCTGATGCTCTCCCTCCCCGGCTCGGCGTACGTCTACCAGGGCGAGGAGCTCGGCCTCCCCGACGTCACGGACCTCCCGGACGAGGCCCGCCAGGACCCGTCCTTCTTCCGCGCGGACGGCCAGGACGGCTACCGCGACGGCTGCCGGGTCCCGATCCCGTGGACCGTGGAGGGTTCTTCGTACGGTTTCGGCTCGGGCGGCAGCTGGCTCCCGCAGCCCTCCTCCTGGGCGGGCCTGTCGGTGGAGGCCCAGACCGGCGACCCGCACTCCACCCTGGAGCTCTACCGCTCGGCGCTGGCCGTCCGCCGCGACCACGCGGGCCTCGGCGCGGGCACGGACGTCACCTGGCTGCCCGACGCCCCGGCCGGCGTCCTCGCCTTCGCCCGCGAGGGATTCGTCTGCACCGCGAACACCACGGGCGCGCCGGTACGGATGGCGGTCCCCGGCCGCGTACTCCTCGCCAGCGCCGAAGTGGCCGTGGACGGAGCGGAGTTCGACCTGCCCGCCGACACCACCGTCTGGTGGGCCGTGTGACCGTTCCCGCGCCTCGGGGCGGCGGGGGGAACACCACCCC
>NZ_JBSGZD010000166.1:0-17244 GCF_053610825.1 Streptomyces sp. NPDC054863
GGGCGCCGCACCTATCCGGC
The DNA here is from genome assembly GCF_053610825.1 of Streptomyces sp. NPDC054863. Taxonomy (NCBI): domain Bacteria; kingdom Bacillati; phylum Actinomycetota; class Actinomycetes; order Kitasatosporales; family Streptomycetaceae; genus Streptomyces; species Streptomyces sp. NPDC054863. The sequence goes on from NZ_JBSGZD010000166.1 coordinate 21, forward strand.
GGGGCGGGCCCGTTTACGCCGGTCATCTGGCGCGCGCGGGGGACGGCGTGGGCTGCGCGACTTAGGGGGTGTCGGGTGAGTGGTGCGACTCACCGGACACCCCCTAGACGTTGTGAGCCTCTCGACCCGCTGAGCTGCGGGCCGAGAGATCAGCACCGTCTTACACATCGCCCCCGAGGAGGGCCCAGTCGCTCCAGTGTCCCGTCTGTCGATCGTGGCCGCGGAACCACGTCTTCCCGTCGTCGCCTATGACGCAGATGAGGAAGTCGTCGGTGCCGCCGGGCAGGTGATCATCGATGTAGACCTTGCTCTTCGCCTGTCCGCCCATGGTTTGCCAAGGGCCCCAGCTTCCGGACGAGTTGGTCCAGCGCGTCCACACCGCCCTGTCCAGGCCGATGATGAATTCCTGGCGGATGCCACCGCTCAGCTTCGCGGTGGTGACTCCGTACTCGCAAATGTAGATACCACCGGCGCGGCTGCATTCACTCGCCTGGGCCGGTGTGGCCATGACGCCCATACCAGCAAGGATCGCGGTCGCGACGAACGCGGATTTGATCTTGTTCATGGGCACGATCATGCGGAATGCCGCTCACGTAACACTAACGTTTGACTGGCGTCCCATCACAAGGGTTTGTCTCTGTGTGAGCCAACCCCGCAACGATCGGCAGTCCGGCGCGTCACCGACCCATCAGACACGACCTAGCAGCCTGCTCGGTCGGCTCCCACACACGTGGTGTCAGGCCCCGTTCGTCAGGCGGTCCAGGTCGAGGAAGGTCAGCTCGGCGTTGATGGTCACGCCCGCGCGGTAGCCGGCGCTTGCGGCGTTGACGACCTGCTCGGTCGGGCCTGCGGCGTTGCCGACGGCCCAGACGCCGGGGACGCTGGTACGGCCGGTGGGGTCGACCTCGGGGTAGGGGCCGACGGGGGTGGGTGCGGTACGGGCGCCGAGGCGGCGCAGCAGGGAGTCTCGGGGGACGGGCCGTCCGGCGGCGAAGAGGACGTCCAGGGGGATGACATCGCCCTGGGCTCCGTCGCCCTGTACGAGGCGCAGGCCGGTGAGGGCGCCTGCGTCCGTGCCTGTTCCTGTGCCCGTGCCCCTGCCCGTATCCGTGCCTGTGCCTGTGCCTGTGCCCGCGTCCGTGTCGTTCGCCGCGACGAGCTGGGCGACCCGTCCTTCGACGATCGGGATGCCTGCCGCCTTGAGCTGTGCGCGCTGGCCTTCGGGCAGTTCGGTGACGTCGAGGTCGTGCAGGAAGAGGGTGACGTTCTGGGACCACTGGGTCAGGAGGAGGGCCTGGTGGGCGCCGAGCGTGGGGTGGGCGAGGACGCCGAAGGCACGGTCGCGCACCTCCCAGCCGTGGCAGTACGGGCAGTGCAGGACGTCGCGACCCCAGCGTTCGGCGAGGCCCGGGATGTCGGGCAGCTCGTCGACGAGGCCGGTGGCAACGATGATGCGGCGGGCTTGGACGGAGGGGGCGTTCAGGAGGTGGACGTCGAATTCGCCGACGGCGGCGGATTGACCTGCGGCGGCGGATTCGCCTCCCCCGTCGCCGTGCGCGGTGATGTCGGTGACCTCGTCCGTGGTGAGGCGGACGCCGTACCGCTGAACTTCCTCCCTGCCGACGGCGAGGAACTCACTGGGCGGCATGCCGTCCCGGCCCAGGTATCCCTGCATGTGCGCCGCAGGGACGTTGCGCGGGTGTCCGGCATCGACGACGAGTACGGAGCGGCGGGAGCGGCCGAGGATGAGCGCGGCGCTGAGCCCGGCGGCGCCCGCACCGATGACGACGACGTCGAAGTGCTCGGGGGGCTGGGGAGCGTCGGGGACCTGGGGCACGGCCTTGGGCTGGGGTGCGTCGGGAGGATTGAGCACGGTGATCTCCTGCCGTGAGGCGTGGTCCGGCGGGTAGCGGGGGCGCTGTCCGGCGGGTCTCTTGCTGCTGTCACGGTCGCTCCGTACGTGCGTTTTTGGCAATTGGTGTTGCCGGATCGGCAAGATTGGCGGCGGCTGGTCGGTCGCGGCGGACCGCCCCGGGAGGGCTGCGGCGGCCGGCCCGACCCCACGGCGCTGCGGTGTGACGCGCCACCGCACCGTGGGACCGGGCCGTGGGGCTGGCCGTGGAAAGCCGGGACCGGCCTGCTACTGCTGGCGGGTGGACGGGCGGTCAGGGGCCGGGGCATTCGTAGGCGTATGTCGCCAAGGCGTTCTCCTGGGGAGTGACGATCCAGGAGTAGACCGCATAGCCGCCTGCGGCGATCGGGGTGCACGTGGGATCCACGTGGTAGTCGAGCTGGACGGTCACCAGAGCGATGTCTCGACCGCACTCGTTGTGCACCTTGGCCCAGCGGTTGAAGCTGGTCGGCGGCTTCTCACCCTGCTCGACGATCACCAGGCACGCGGCGGCCTCGCTGCTCTCCTGCGGAGCGGCGGAGGCGGCGGAGGCACCGGTCAGGGAGACGGACAGGGCGAGTGCGGTCACAAGACCGAGGGCGGCTTTGCCGAGGCGGCTTCGCCTGGGGGTGGCGTTCATGGGGTCCTCCATTGTTCGGTGTGGCGCTCGACGAGGCACTTTCAGCGCCTGCACGATCAGTGCCTGCACGATCAGTGCCTGCACGAACAGTCCCCGCACTCGGTGACATATCGGTCACTTCCCGGTCACTGCGTCACCCCAGCACCGCCGCCCCCCCGCCACTCACTCCCTCACCCTTAGGCCCCGGGCGACTTGCCCCATTTCATGACCCTTGCGGGAGATAGGAGGTGACTTGTGGGTGGGCTGTTGCATGAGCGGCCAGTGGCGTACCTTGCGCAACTTCGAGCCATCGGTCTTGCGGACTGTGAGCTTTCGGACGGATGCCTTGGAGTTCGCATGTGGTGGGTGAGGGGTGCCGCACGTCGGCACACAGCTGTGGTGAGTGGGGCTGCTGTGGTGTTGGCCGCGGCGCTGGTCGGGTGCGAAGGGGGCGCTTCGGCCGACGAGAAGGGTGCGGACACGAAGGCGGGCGGGGACGCGGAGGTCGTGAAGGCGGCTGCCGCCACCCATCCGCCCGTACTCCAGCTCATCGACGACGCGAAGAGCACGGACGGCGGGAGGCGGGTCGTGGTGGAGGTGTTGGCCAACGACACCTTCGCGAAGGACGGGGGCGCGGCGGGCGCACCGTTCCTCACGGCCGTGAGCAAGCCCGATTACGTACTGACCCTTGACGGCAAGCCCCGGCACGGCACCGCCGTACTCAGCGGGACCCGCGTCACCTACACGCCGAACGCCTCGTACGTGGGCGAGGACGACGTCACGTACAAGGTGAAGGTCAAGGGGGAGGGTGCGAGCGTGCTCTCAACCCCCTTGGAAGCTACGGCAGTTGTGCGGGTCACCATGAATACCGCCGCACCCGCCCCGGCCAGGGACAGGAAGCCCCCGGCGAAGGCGACGAAGAAGGCGAAGACGGAGACCAAGGCCAAGACGTACTTCAAGAACTGTTCGGCGGTACGGGCCGCCGGCGCCGCACCGATCCGGCGGGGCGACCCCGGCTTCGGCCGCCACCTGGACCGGGACGGGGACGGGGTGGCTTGCGCGTTGTAGGTGCTGATGCGGATCGCCCGGGTACCCGGGGGCACCCGGGTGCCGCCGGGTTCAGGGGGCGGCAGCACCCGGAGCCGTGGGCGGCTCAGCCGGTCCGGTCGGTCCCGTCGGCGCTGGCGGCCTTGTTGGTCCTGTCGGTCCTGTTGCCCTTGTCGGTCCTGTCGGTCCATCGTCCGTATGCCCAGGCGGCCAGCGCCCCGACGCCCACCGACACCAGGACCGCCCCGCCGTCGATCACATGCGGCAGTCCCGGGAAGAACCCGAAGAACGCGAGTGATCCGAGCAGGCCCGCCACGAAGGCGATGCCCTTGAGGAGTCGGCGGCGCTCCTGCGGTTGATTCGCGTTCACCCTGAGTCGCTGCTCACTTCTTGATGTAGTGGCACTGGCTGGACCGGCGGGTTCCGTTGACGTAGAGATGCGTGCACGCCTTTCCGTAACGCGGGGGCATCTGGGGCGAGTTGTTCCTCATGTGGTCAATCTTGCACTCGGGGTGCGTCTTGCCCCGGGATGTCTTGTACGTCGCGTTGTTCATGTCCGCGTAGGTGAAGTCGATCCGCCAATTGCAGAAGCCGGGCCCCAGAGCGGCGACGAACCCGCAGTCCACGCCCGCATTCTGGTGCTGGATCCTCTTACCGCTCCCCTTGATGATGTGGGTGAAGAAGCACCCCGTCGGTACCTTCACCGTCGCTCCCCCGGCCGTGTACGAGAAGGAGTTCACCGCGCTTGACCCGACCGCCGAGGCGTGGGCCGGCGCGGCGGCGACGGAAACGGTGAAGGCCGCCGCGAGTGCTGCTACCAGCACGTTTCGAGTTACGTCCATGATCTGCATCAGGCCACCCCTGCTCGTTTGAACCATTGAGCTGACATCACTACGAGCGGCTGACTCCGGTTCTGGCACATGCCTCGAACCAGCCCTGTGGGTGGCTCTGCGTGACCAGCGCCACCGTCCGTCGTGGGAGCTGGTCCCGGCTCATCAGGAGTAACGAATCCGCGCCCGGGGCTCCCGGCCACGCGGTGGGCGTGGGTGTGCGGAAGATCGCGTGACGCACCTCGTCCGCAGGTCAACATCCCGACCGCCTCGGCCGACGGCCCACGGTGACCCCGCTGCTCACGGAGTCAGCCGGTGGAGGGGCCCGGGTCCGACCGCTCCTGACGACGTCAGCCGGTGACGGGGCCCGGATCCGGTCGGGCCGGAGCGGTCGTTAGCCTCGGGGGACAGAGTCGCGCGCAGATCGGCGCAGCAAATCAGGAGGCATGAGTCATGGCCAAGGTGCCCGCATCCGTCGTTGCCGCCACCGGGTTGGTGGGGGGTTACGGGGTTGCCCGTTGGACCAAGAAGCGGCCGTTGGGCGGGGTGGCGCTCGCCGCGGCCGGGGCTGTGGCTGCTCGGCAGTGGCAGCAGGAGGCCGGGGGGAAGGTCGCGGCCGGGCTGACCGGGTTGTACGTGGCCGGGTTCGCGGGCTCGCACCCGTTGGCGAAGAAGGTCGGGGCCTGGCCTGCGGTGTTCGCCGTGGCGGGTGGGGTTGCTGCGGCTTCTTGGGCTGCCACGCGGTGCGGTGGCGGGAAGCGCTGCGCGAAGTAGGGGCCACGCGTAATGCGGCGGGGTGGACGGGAGGGCCCGTCCGCCCCGGCGCTGTTTTCGGGCCGCCGCCTGCCGCCGCCTGCCGGTCGGATCGGTCCTGAGTCGGCATTGACTCTGGCCCTGAGACGGCATTCACCCTGGTCCTGAAGGACCCGGGCACCTTGCCGAGAAGTTCTGGTGGAAATTCTCAGCTCTCGCCGAAGTCGGCCGCAGTGGTGAACTGTTGGGTGCCGATGACCTGGAGGAGGGCGAGGTGGTCGCTGGTGTCGCTGCCGGGCGGCGGGGTGTAGAGGACCAGCCGGTGGTCGCCCTCGGGAGCCAGCAGTACCTGGCAGTCGAGATCGATGAAGCCCAGTTCGTCGTGGAGGACGCGCATCCGGGTGTGCCTGCGCACCGCCACCTCGTGGAGTTCCCACAGCGCGCAGAACTCCTCGCTGGCCGCCCGCAGTCGCTCCAGGAGCCGGGTCGCCGCGATGTCGGTGCCGCGCCGGGCCACCGCGGCCCGCAGATCGGCGACGTGCAGACGGCTGTAGTGATCGTGCTCCTCGGGTGGGTAGGCGGCCCGGACGGAGGGTTGGGTGAACCAGCGCCACACGATGTTGCGGCCGTGTTCGGAGACGGTGCACACCCCGCTGAACAGGGCCTCGGCGATGGCGTTCTGGGCGAGGACGTCACCGAGATCGCTCACCACCTGCGCCGGCGTGGTGGGCAACTGGTCGAGCAGGTGCAGCAGCCCGGGGCTGACGTGGCCGGTATCGGTGTGGGCCGCGGGCGGCGGGTGGCCCGCCAGCAGATGGAGGTGGTCCCGCTCGTCCGCGGTCAGACGCAGAGCGCGGGCGAGCGCGGCCAGCATGGACGCGGAGGGCTGCGGTCCACGCGCCTGCTCCAGGCGGATGTAGTAGTCGGCCGACATCCCGGCCAACTGGGCAACCTCCTCACGCCGCAGCCCCGGTGTCCGGCGCCGGGGGCCGGGCGTCAGCCCCACGTCGTGCGGGCGGACCCGGTCTCTTTGGCGACGTAGGAAGTCGGCGAGGTCACGGCGGTTGATCAGCATGACGGTCATCCTGCACGACCCGACCGCAGCCGAACCAGGGACTGGAGATCCCAGGGTCCGCGGCCGAACCAGGGACTGCCGATCCCAGGGTCCGCAGCCGAACCAGGGACTGCCGATCCCAGGGTCAGCAGGTCTCTGCCGCCCCTGGTCGTACGGCGGCAGGGTGGTGGTCACCGCAAGGCCGGAGCATCCGGCCTCATGCGACCGCTCACCGTCGTCTCCGCTTACCGCCGTTCCCGCCCACCGTCGTTTCCCGACCGAGGAGAACCCTCCATGGCCACCGTCACTGTCGCCGACGCCCAGGTCCACTACGAGTCCACCGGCTCAGGTCCCGCTCTCGTCCTCGTGCACGGCACCGGCTCCGCAGGCGCCGGCCTGACCTGGGGCGAAATCGCCCCCCGGTTCGCCGCGACCCACACCGTGATCACTCCGGACCTGTCCGGCACCGACCTCACCACCGACACCGGGGCACCGCTGACCGTCGAGTACCTGGCCGCCCAAGTGATCGCTGTCATCGAGGATGCCGGCACGGGCCCCGTGGACCTGCTCGGCTTCTCCATGGGCGCCCCGGTCACCGCAGCCGTGGCCGCGCTGCGACCCGACCTCGTACGGCGTCTCGTCCTGGCCGCCGGCTGGGCACACACCGACGGCGACGAGTACCTGCGCAACCTGTTCACCCTGTGGAAGCAGCTCGGCCACAGTGACCCGGCGGCCTTCGGCCGCAGCGTCACCATGACCGGCTTCAGCCGCGCCTTCCTCAACACCATCGGCCGCGCCCAGGTGGAAGCACTGATCCCCAACATGCCGCCCACGCCAGGCACCCTGCGTCACGTCGACCTCGACAGCCGCATCGACATCCGCCACCTGCTGCCCCGCGTCCAGGCCCCTACCCTGGTGCTCGGCGCCACGCAGGACGCTACGGTCCCCATCGAGCACAGCCGCGCCCTCAACTCGGCGATCCCGGACAGCGCCTACGCCGAGATCGACGCAGGGCACGTCATGTTCTTCGAGAAGGCGGACGAGTTCACCAAAGTGGTGGGGGGATTCCTCCACGTGGCGTGACCCGCCCCACCAAGCCGGTCCAGCCCTTCGACCAGTGCCTGGAGCAGAGCTTCACCCGTCGCCGGGCCGCCCGGCTCCCGCTTCCGCCCCGCCCCGCCTTCTACGCGCCGAACGCCCTCGACACCGTGTAGATCAGCAGCCCCACCAGCGCGCCCACCACCGTTCCGTTGATGCGGATGAACTGGAGGTCGCGGCCGATGTGGGCCTCGATCTTCTTCGAGGTGTGGTCGGCGTCCCAGCCGGCGACCGTGTCCGTGATCAGGGACGTGATCTCGGAGCGGTAGGTGGTGATGACGTAGACCGCCGCTCCCTCCACCCAGCCTTCGAGCTTGCGCTGGAGGCGGCCGTCCGTGGCCAGGCGGGCGCCGAGGGAGATGAGGGAGGCCCGGACGCGGAGCCGGAGTTCGGACTGGTCGTCGTCGGCGGCGGCGATGATCATCGAGCGGACCGCGGACCACGCGGAGGCGATGACGTCCTGGACTTCGGGGCGGTTGAGGATCTCCGACTTGAGGCGTTCGGTACGGGCCCGGGTGTCGGAGTCGGACTGCAGGTCGGTGGCGAAGTCGGACAGGAAACGGTCGATGGCGCCGCGGGCCGGGTGGGTCGGCATGTCCCGTATTTCGGTGATGAACCGGAGGAGTTCTCGGTAGACGCGGTCGCCGATCTTGCGGTCCACGAACCGGGGGGTCCAGCCGGGGGCGCCGCCCTGGACCGCGTCCATGACGGAGTCGCCGTGTTCGACGAGCCAGTCGTGGGCGCGGGTGCAGATGAGGTCGACCGCGCGGTGGTGGGCGCCGTCCGCGACCACCTTGCCCAGAGCCTTGCCCAGGCCGGGGGCGATTTCGGCGGCGTCCGCGCGGCGGGTGATCGCCTCGCCCACGACGGCTTGTACGTCGGAGTCGCGCAGGACGGTGAGCGCGCCGCGCAGCGCGGTGGCGAGTTCTTCGGTGACCCGGTCGGCGTGGGCGGGTTCGGCGAGCCAGGCGCCCAGCCGGCCGCCCAGGTCGAGGGGGGCCAGGCGGGCCTTGATGACGTCCTCGGAGAGGAAGTTCTCCCCCACGAAGGAGCCCAGGGAGACGCCCAGTTGGTCCTTCTTGGTGGGGATGATCGCGGTGTGCGGGATGGGGATGCCCAGGGGGTGCTTGAAGAGGGCCGTGACCGCGAACCAGTCGGCCATCGCACCCACCATTCCGGCCTCCGCCGCCGCCGCGACGTAGCCGGGCCAGCCCGTGAAGCCGCTGTGCTGCGCCCACTTGGCGAGGACGTAGATCAGGGCGACCAGGATGAGGAGGCCGGTTGCCGTCGCCTTCATCCGGCGGACGCCCTGACGCTTCTCCTCGTCCGCCTCGCTGAAGGCGAAGGGTGGGCGGGCGGCGGGACGGGCAGCCTTTGCCGGGGGGCCGTCGGAGGAGGAGCCCTGGGGACCTTCGGAGGAGGAGCCCTTGCCGGAGAGGCTTTCGGAGGAGGAGCCCTTGCCGGAGGGGCTTTCGGAGGAGGAGCCCTTGCCGGAGGGGCTTTCGGGGCGTGCGGGAAGCGAGGGGCCCGACGTGTGTCCACCGGGCCTCACGGATCCCTCGGGTCCCCCGGTCCCCGCAGGTCCCTCAGGCCCCCCGCGTGCCTCCCGTTCGGTCGCACCGTTGTCTGTACGTTCCATCCGCTCCGCCCACTCCGCTCGCCCGTGCCGTACCGATGACGGCGCTGCCGCCCGTGCTCGTGCCCGTACCCGTATCCCAGTACGTCCGTACGTGAAGACCCGTACGCAATGTCCCTACCTGACCTACTCCCGGAACGCACCTGGAGTTCCCGACGTCTCCCTTCCCGACGTCATACCGCATCATGGTGATCAGTTCGAATGATTGATGAGGAGCCCCCCACCGCATGACCAGGCGCAATGGTTATGCCCTGCTGGCCGGTCTGGCAGCAGTGGTCGTCTTGATCTCCTGCGGCATCTTCGCCCTCACCGGGCTGATGACCGGCGACGACCCCCCGCGCGGTGCGCGCGAGGGGCGTGACGCACAGCACGGCCGTGGCGACGGAGGCCGGCACGGCAACGGTACGGAGCTGCGGCCCGCCGGCGGCGGCCAGTGGATCGGCACCTGGTCCGCCTCCCCCGTCGGCCCGGAACCGCGTACCCAGCGCGGGCTTCCCGGGCGTTCCGTACGTAACGTCGTGCACACCAGCATCGGCGGCACCAGTGCCCGCATCACCCTGTCCAACCGCTTCGGCGACAAGCCGCTGGTCGTCTCGCACGCGTCGATCGCCGTCGCGGCGGCCTCCGGCGCCCCGGCCGCCGAGCCCGGCACCATGCGGCCCGTGACCTTCCGCGGGAAGCCGTCCGTGACCATTCCGGCCGGTGGGTCCGTCGTCGGCGACCGTACGGCGATCAAGGTGCCGTACGACGCCGAGCTCCTGGTCACCCTCTACTCCGCGGCTCCGAGCGGCTCGGTCACCTACCACCCGCACGCCCGGCAGACCGGGTACACGGCGGTCGGCGACCACACCGAGGACCCCTCGGGCGGCGCGTTCCGCGGCCGGACCAACAACTACCGCTACGTGACCGGCGTCGACGTGCTGAATCCGGACGCGGACGGCGCCGTGGTGCTCTTCGGCGACTCGATCACGGACGGGATATCGTCCACGCTCGACGCCAACCGGCGCTACCCGGACGTGCTGTCCGACCGGCTGCGGGCCGAGCCCGGGGCGCCGCACTACGGCGTGCTGAACCAGGGGATCAGCGGGAACCGGCTGCTGAGCGACAACCGCGGGCCGAGCGGACTCTCCCGGTTCGCCGCGGACGCAGCGGACCGGCCCGGCGTCCGGGTGACCGTGGTGCTGCTGGGGATCAACGACATCATCGCGCCGCCGCACGAGTACGATCCGGGCCGGATCGTGACGGGGCTGCGCGAGCTCGTACGTCAGGGGCACGCGCGGCAGCAGCGGGTGGTGGGCGGCACGCTCCTGCCGTTCGGCGGGCATTCGTCCTGGACGCCGGAGCGGGAGGCCGTGCGGCAGGCGGTGAACGAGGAGATCCGGGCGGGGCGGGTGTTCGACGGCGTCGTGGACTTCGACCGGGCGGTACGGGACCCGTACGCACCGACACGGATGCTGGCGGCGTACGACTCGGGAGACCACCTGCACCCGGGCGACGAGGGCTACCGGCGGATGGGCCAGTGGGTGGACCTGCGGGTACTGCGGGGCGGGAATCAGGTACGGGGCGGGGCCGGAGCAGAGGTGGGAGTGGGGGCGTAACGCGTAGGGCCTAGGGCGGCGGACGGCAGGCACCACCGGGCACCGGGCACCGGGCACCGGGCACCGGGCACCGGGCACCGGGCACCGGGCCGAGCCTGGCCCCGGGCCGAGCCTGGCCCCGGGCCGAGCCTGGCCCCGGGAGGCCGGTGCGGGATCCGGCCCCCGGGTTACGCGGTACCAGGCCCCCGGGCCACGGATGCGCGGTACGCGGGCCCCGCACGCGCGGCGCCGTGCCCCGGGTACACGATGCCGAGACCCAGGCACACGGCGCCAGGCCACGCATGCGCGGCACCACGCCCTCGGTAAGCGGTTCCACACCCGGGCTCACGGCGCCAGGCCCCGGGCACGCGGTACACAGGCCCCGGACGCTCAGGTGCCAGGCCCCGAGACCCAGGTACCCGGCGCCAGGCCCCGCATGGGCGGCGCCGGGACCCTGGTACGCGGCGCCACACCCCGGGCACACGTTGCCAGGCCACCGGCACGCGGTACACGGGCCCCGGACGCTCAGGTGCCAGGCCCCGGACGCTCGGTGCCAGGCACCGGACGCTCGGTGCCAGGCACCGGGCCGGGCCGGGTCCGGGATGTGCGGCGCCGGGATCCGGATGCACGGTGCCGGGCCCCGGACGTCCGGGACCGTGCGGGCGCACTGTTGGTGCGGGTGGGGGCGGGGGTGCTATCCGGGCGGAGGCGCTCCCGCCCCTCAGTCCAGTTCCTTGCGGCGTTCCGCCTTCAAGCGCTGCTTGTCCGACTTGCGGAGTTTGCGTTCCACTCCCACGCCGCCCATCAGCGCGAAGCCCGTGACCTTGACCATCGGGGAGCCCGGGGTGCCCTGGCCCGTGGCCTTGTCGTCGAAGTCGCCCATGATGCCGATGCCGGAGACCTGCACGGTCAGCTCCGGCGGGACCTTGACCACGATGCCGCCCATGATCGTGATGCATCGGATCACCACTTCGCGGTCCTCGAAGCGCGCCTCGCGCAGGTCGATCTCGCCGCCGCCCCACATCGCGAACGCGGTGAAGCGGCGCGCCACGCTCCATTGGCCCCACCGCTTGAACCCGCCCCAGAAGGCGAACGCCCCCTTGGAGGTGGCGGGGACCCCCACCCTGCCCGACCAGGCCTCCACCCCGTCGCCCGCCCCGCCCGCCGCATGAGCGGGAAGCACTGTCGGCGCCGCCCCTGCCGACACCGGCAGGTCCCTTACGAGGAGCTGGAGTTCGGCCTGCGTACGCGACGTGTACGCCGCACCCAGCCGCTCGTCGAACTCCTCCATGTCGAGCCGCCCCTCGGCGACCGCATCGCGCAGCACCTCGGCTATCCGCTCGCGGTCGGCGTCCGATGCCCGGAGTTCAGGAAGGTCACTGGTCATACAAGTCACCCTAGCCGGGCGCCCGTTGCCCCGCCCGTCCCACCGGCGTACATTTTCGCGATCACCGCCTCGATGTCCGGCTCCCGCACCGAGAGGTCCAACAGGGGGTACGCGGCTGCCAGTTGAGCCACCAGTGGCGCCGCCGAAACCGACGCCGGGAAGGACAGCCACTGGCGCGGCCCCTCCACCTTCACCACCCGCGCCAAGTCCGTCTCGACCGGCGGGAGTTCGCGCTCCAGGTCGATCACCAGGGTGCGCTCGCTCTCCCCCACCTCGTGCAGCCCGGCCAGCGCGCCGTCGTACATCAGCCGCCCGTGGTCGATGACCATCACGCGCTTGCACAGCTGCTCGATGTCGGTCAGGTCGTGGGTGGTGAGCAGGATGGTGGTGCCGTTCTCGACGTTCAGGTCGCGGAGGAACTCCCGGACCTTGGACTTCGACACGACGTCCAGGCCGATCGTCGGCTCGTCCAGGTAGAGGACCTCCGGGTCGTGCAGGAGGGCCGCCGCGATGTCGCCGCGCATCCGCTGCCCGAGCGAGAGCTGCCGTACGGGTACGTCCAACAGCTCGGCCAGGTCGAGGAGTTCGACGCACCGGGCCATGTTCGCGGCGAACCTCTCGTCGGGGATCCGGTACATGCGGTGCATCAGGCGGTACGAGTCCTTGAGGGGGAGGTCCCACCAGAGGGTCGTGCGCTGGCCGAAGACGACGCCGATGCGCTGCGCGAGACGGGTGCGTTCGCGGGAGGGGTCGATGCCCGCGACGCGCAGCCGGCCGCCGCTCGGCGTGAGGATGCCGGTCAGCATCTTGATGGTGGTGGACTTGCCCGCGCCGTTGGGGCCGATGTAGCCGACCATCTCGCCGCGCGGGATCGTGAAGCTGATCCCGTCGACGGCTCTGACCTGCCGCTTCTCACGCCGCATGAAGCCCGTCCTGCGTCGCACGTCGAAGACCTTCTCGATGCCTTCCAGCTCGATCAGATCGCCCGTGCCCAGATCGCCCATGTCCGCCCTCATCCGTATCGAGATCCGCCCTGTCCGCCCTCATCCGTCGTATCGAGATCCGCGCTGTCCGCCCTCAGCTCCCCGTGCTCCGGTACGACCTCAGCCCCGCCCGCCACAGCAGCCCCGCCGCCACCCAGAACAGCACCGCCACCACCGGCGGCAGGAAGGCGAACCAGTCCGGCACGGCGAGCGGGTACGGCCGCCCGAGCACGTACATCGCGGGAACCCAGTTCACGAAGGCCAGCGGGAGCACGAAGGTGACCCCCCGCACGAGCTCCTTCGCGAACACCGTCGGCGGGTACTGGAGCAGCGTGTTCCCCCCGAAGGTAAACGCCGCCTGCACCTGCGCCGCGTCCTGCGCCCAGAACTGGAACGCGCCGCCCATCGTGAACACCGCCGCGAAGATCGCCCCGCCGCTCAGCAGCATCATCGGCACCATCAGCACCTTGAGCGGCGTCCAGTCCACACCCTCCAACTGCGTGATCCCGTAGGCCAGCACCGCAAGACCCTGCGCCGTCCGTCCCAGTCTGCGCAGTGCGAACCGGTCCGCCGCCACCTGCGCGAGCACCGGCGCGGGCCGTACGAGCAGCGCGTCGAGCGTGCCGTCGCGCACCTTCTCGCCGAGGCGCCCCATCATCCCCATCACCAGGTCGGCGAACCCGAACGCCGACCCCGCCAGCCCGTACACGAACGCCACCTCGCCCAGCGAGAACCCGCCGAGCCTGTCGACGTGCTGGAACATCAGCAGTACGGCGACGAAGTCGAGGCCGGTCCCCGCGAAGCTGCCGAGCGTCGTCATGAGGAAGGACACCCGGTACGCCATCGTCGAGCGGATCCACATCGCCGCGATCAGCCCGTACGCCCGCACCCCGTCCCGCAGCAGCGACATCCGGCCCTTGGCCGCCCACGGGGCGCCCCGCACCTCGACGGGCTCAGCCACCCTGGAGCACCACCCGACGCGTAGCCGCTCCCTGAAGAAGCCTCCCGCACGCCAACAGCACGACCGCCCACCCCACTTGGAAGCCGTACGCCCCCAGCAGGTCCCACCCCGTCCGCTTGCCCAGGTACACGTCCGCCGGCACCTGGAGCAGCGCGGACCACGGCAGCGCCCGCGCCACCTCGCCGAGGAGCCCGGGGAAGAGGGTGAGCGGCAGCAGCATCCCGGAGAAGAACGTCCCGGCCAGCCAGGAGAGTTGGGCGACCCCCGCCCCGTCCATCAGCCAGAACGCGCTCAGCGCCACCAGGTAGCGCAGCGCGAAGCTCACCACCAGCGCGAACAGCACCGACACCAGGAAAGCGGGCCACATCCACCCCGCCGGTGGCAGCGCCACCTCGAAGGCGAGCGCCCCGGCCACCATCGGGAGCGCCCCGCGCGCGAGGATCTGGAACGCTCCGCGCCCCAAGTCGCTCGCCAGCCACCACAGTTGGAGGTCGGCGGGGCGGTAGAGGTCGGTGGCGATCGCACCCGTGCGGATGCGTTCCATCAGCTCGTCCTCGAATCCGCCGCCCATCAACGAGGCCGCGGCCAGGAGGGCCTGGCCCAGCCAGACGTAGGCGAGGGCCTGCGGCAGCTCGTAGCCGCCGAGGCCGGGCCGTTGGTCCCAGAGCGCTTTGTAGGTGTACGCGAGGATGAATCCGAAGACGGTGTTGGTGAAGATTCCCGCCACCGTGGCGACCCGGTATGTCGCGTATCTACGGAAGCCTCCGGCCGCCACCAGCCCGTACAACCGCCAGCGCATCCGCGTGTGCCTCACCTGTAACTCCCGTACCCGCACCTCTCTCACCCCCTCACTCGTTGTGCCACTTGGCTCGCCGCCTGCATCGGCACCAAAGCGCCCGACCCTAGTCCAACGGGGTCACCGTCCGCGAGCGATTACTCGCCGAGTGCGAGGACGAATGCGAATTGCGGTAATGCACGGTGTTTCATGGAGGGGCAAGCGAATCGCCCGATACAGCACCGTTATGCCGGAGTGTGAACCTCTGGCCGCGCCCGAGGAGTCTTCACAGGCATGAGTGACGAGCCACAGCAGCCGCCGGGCTGGGCCCCCCGGGACCCCTCCGTCCCGGCCCCGGGCCCGGACTCCGCCTCGAACCCGGACGACCCCCGAGCGGCCGGGGAGAGCGGGCCGGACGGGCCGGACGGTGCGAGCGGACAGGCCGGCAAGAAGGGCAAGAAGCCCAAGCGCCCCAAGCGCAAGGGCTGGCGCCGGCTGATCCCCACCTGGCGCATGCTGCTCGCGGCGTTCCTGCTGGTCGCGCTCCTGCTCTGCGGCGCCTTCATGGCCGGCTACATGATGGTCAAGATCCCCAAGGCGAACGACACCGCCACCGCGCAGTCCAACGTCTACCTCTACGCCGACGGCACCCCGCTCGCCCGCGACGGCGAGGTCAACCGGGAGAACGTCAAACTCGCCCAGGTCCCCAAGGCCGTCCAGCACTCGGTGCTCGCCGCCGAGGACCGCGGCTTCTACAGCGAGCCCGCCGTCGACCCGCAGGCCATGATCCGCGCCGCCTGGAACACCCTCACCGGCAAGGGCAAGCAGTCGGGTTCGACGATCACCCAGCAGTACGTGAAGAACTACTACCTGGCGCAGGAGCAGACCGTCACCCGCAAGGTGAAGGAGTTCTTCATCGCGATCAAGCTCAACCGGGAGGAGTCCAAGGACTCGATCCTGGAGGGCTACCTCAACACCAGCTACTTCGGCCGCAACGCGTACGGCATCCAGGCCGCCGCGCAGGCCTACTACGGCAAGGACATCGAGGACCTCGGTGCCCCCGAGGGCGCCTACCTCGCCTCGCTGCTGAACGCCCCCAACGCGTACGACGTCGCCACCCACCCCGAGAACCGCGGCAAGGCGCTCGCCCGCTGGAACTACGTCCTGGACGGCATGGTCAAGGAGGGCTGGCTGAGGCCGTCGGAGCGGGCGAGGACCAAGTTCCCGCAGCCGCAGCAGGCCAGGCCCGCCTCCGGACTCTCCGGGCAGCGCGGCTACATCGTGCAGGCCGTCGAGGACCACCTCACCGACAACAAGGTCATCGACGAGGAAACCCTCAACACCGGCGGCTACCGCATCACCACCACCCTGGAGAAGCCCCGCCAGGACGCCTTCGTGAAGTCCGTCGAGGACAACGTCATGAAGAAGACCGACAAGGAGCGCAAGGCCGACCGCAACGTCCGCGTCGGCGGCGCCTCCATCGACCCGGCGACCGGCAAGGTCGTCGCCATGTACGGCGGCATCGACTACACCAAGCAGTACGTCTCCAACGCGACCCGCCGCGACTTCCAGGTCGGCTCCACCTTCAAGCCGTTCGTCTTCACCGCCGCCGTCGAGAACGGCTCGACCACCCAGTCCGGCGTCCCGATCACCCCCAACACCATGTACGACGGCACCAACAAGCGGCCCGTCGTCGGCAGTTCCATCCCCTTCGCCCCCGAGAACGAGGACGACCGCTCCTACGGACAGATCTCGGTGCGCACCGCCACCGACAAGTCCGTCAACGCCGTCTACGCACAGATGGCCGTCGACGTCGGCCCCAAGAAGGTCAAGGAGACCGCGGTCGCGCTCGGCGTCCCCGAGGAGACCCCCGAGCTCAACGCGTACCCCTCCATCGCCCTCGGCGTCGCCACCGCGAGCGTCCTCGACATCACCGAGGCGTACGCGACCCTCGCCAACCACGGCAAGCACGGCACGTACACGCTCGTCGAAAAGATCTCCAAGAACGGCACCGACCTCCCGCTCCCCAAGCAGGAGGTCAAGCAGGTCGTCTCGCGCGCCGCCGCCGACACCACCACCTCGATCCTGCAGAGCGTCGTCGACGGCGGTACGGGCGCGGCGGCCAGGGCCGCGGGCCGCCCGGCCGCAGGCAAGACCGGCACGGCCGAGGAGGACAAGGCGGCCTGGTTCGCGGGCTACACCCCGGACCTGGCGACGGTCGTCGCCGTGATGGGCGCCGACCCCGACACCGCCGTCCAGACCCCGCTGTACGGAGCGCTGGGCCAGCGGCGCGTCAACGGCGGCGGCGCCCCCGCCGAGACCTGGGCGCAGTACACGGCCGCCGCGCTGAAGGGCAAGGAGGCCAAGGACTTCGAGCTGGAGCTGGAGGAGGGCGCCGAGGCCCCGGTCGTACCCCCGCCCTCCCCGCAGGAGCCCGTCCAGCCCCCGCCGGGCGACACCGCGGGCCAGGACCCCGGCGCGGACGACGGCGGCACGACGACCACCGACGGCGGCCGGCAGCAGGGCGGCCAGGCCAACACGGGCGGTACGGACACCGGAGGCGACACGGGCGGCGGCCAGGTCGGCGGCAACGACGGAGGCGCGTCCACCGGC
>NZ_JBSGZD010000167.1:0-17220 GCF_053610825.1 Streptomyces sp. NPDC054863
TCGCCGGACTGTGCACACGAGGACTTCTCCCACCTTGAAAAGGCCGACCAGGCCGTCGCCGCGGTGCCTGGTGGCGGGCCCACTGGAAGGACGAGGGCCCGGGAAAGACCCCGCTCACGGAACAGGTGCTCGCCTGGCTGATCACCTCGCAGAGACGGGCGACTTCCGTGTCTCGCTCGATGGTCTTGAGGCGGTTCTTGAGCCGGTAGCTGGGGCCGTTGATGGCGACGACTGCGCAGTGGTGCAGGAGCCGGTCGAGGATCGCGGTGGCGAGGACTTCGTCGCCGAAGACCTGGCCCCATCCGCTGAAGGTCTTGTTTGAGGTGAGGATGATGGAGCCCTTCTCGTAGCGCTTGAAGATCACCTGGAAGACCAGGTTCGCCTCGGCGCGTTCGAGAGGCTGGTGGCCGACTTCAGGACGTACCTGATGAGGTCGTGGACGAGGGCGACGCGGCCGTGTCGGCATATCTGACCGAGCGAGCCGGCACGCCGCGCTGTGCGCCGCGAGCCACGCTCACGACAACAAGGGCAGGGGGCTTCTCCAGAGGGTTACCCGCTCGGCTCAGTGGCCCGTGTCGTACGGCAGTCACCGCCCGAAGATCGTCTAGGTGTGGGGCGCATTCCCCGCTCGTGCCGCGCGCACCGCACCGAAAGGCGATCCCTGATGCATCGATCCCCCACACCACCGCCTGTGCCCCCGCACCGGGTACGCCGACGGCGCGGCGCCCTGGCCCGAGGGGGCCGGGCCACCGCCGTCCTGATGGCCGCGCTGCTCACCGCTGCGTCCGCGCCCCTGGTCGCCGCCGCGGCACCCGGGCCGACAGGACCGCCGCCGGCAAAGGTGTCGGGCGAGCCCAAGCCTCCCGCCATCCACCACAGTCGGACATGGAGCGACGCTCCGGTCGCCGACCGGGAACACTCCCGAGTGCTGCGGGTGGAACAGCAGCCCCAGGAGGATCCGGGCTGGGACTGGGCGGCGGCTGCCGCGACCGTCACCCGCTATTACGGCAAGTCGCTCTCCCAGAACCAACTGTGCCACCGCGCCGAGGGCAGCACGGAGACGAACCGGCCCTGCGCACGCAACTCCGGCGACATCCACGATGTGCAGCGGGCCCTGGACCGCTCCGGTGTCACCGGCAGCCGCGTCCTCGGCGAGGGCCTCACCTTCGACCGGCTGCGCAAGGAGATCGACGCGGGCCGTCCGGTGGTCGGCCACCTGGAGGTGCCGGGCACCGAACTGACGCACACCGTGGTGGCATACGGCTACGACGCCCCCAAGCACTGGGTGTACTGGACCGACTCCTGGCCCACCGCTTCCCCGTACAGCTGGGCGGACTTCGAAGCCGTCCTGTCCCACTCCGAGTTCCGTCTGACCGCGGCCCTGATCAACGTCGGTCCCGGCCGTCCGGTCATCGACCAGCCGGCCGTGCCCCGCCCGCGCGCCGCGGACGACATCCCGGGCAAGGGCGGCGGCAGCACCTGGAACAGCGCCAAGCAGGCCTCGGCAACCGCCGAGCTGCTGCCCTTCACCCAGCACCGGCAGGAGCAGGACGAGTGGTGCTGGGCGGCCACCGGATCCGCCATCGCAGCCTACTGGGGCAAGAAGTTCACCCAGACTCAGTACTGCAACATGGGCCACGGCATGCACCCCGGTGACCTGTTCTTCGGCGTGTACTGCGAGAACGCCCCGGCCTCCCTCGGCCTGGAACAGCGCGCCCTCTCGGGCGCGGGACTCGACCCCGGGGAGCGCTTCGACCAGGCGCTGACCTTCGCCGAGGTGAAGAAGGAGATCGACGCGGGCCGTCCCATCTACTCCGGCATCCGCTGGACCAACGGCGGCGGACACGCCCAGGTGATCTTCGGCTACGACGACGCCTCGAAGCGGATCTACTGGACCGACCCCTGGCCCACGTCCCCCCGCTACAACTGGGCCCCGATCGGCTCCTACACCAAGAACTCCTCCTACTACTGGAACCATGGCCTGAAGGACCTCAGCGGTCGCGCACGCCAGAGCTGACGCCCCACCACCGAGCCGGGCCCGCACCGGAGTTGGGCCGGGCCGGGCTCTTCGAACCCGCAGTGGTCGCGTTCCGTCGGGAAAAGCCTCAGGCAGTCGAGATCACGTGACCGCCGCAGCAGAGCGAGCATCTCCTCCTGCGGTACCGAGTAACCGTTCACCCCTCCAGCGCATCCGCACCCTGCGGGTCTCGGAGCCCGCATTTCTTGCAGAGGTGGTGAACACGGCGTCCCACGCCGGTGTGCGAGGGACCGTCGAGCGCCGGGGGCCCGCCGAGACCGACGGGTTCCTGTGTGGGGTCGGGAAGGCTGGGACGGGGTGTTCCAGAGGTGGCCTGGACCGCGGCAGCAAGGCTTCGCAGCCCGGACTGTTTGCTGGGGGTGTCTGCGTCGTCGGGTGTCCGACCGGCGGGAGAGGCAGGCAGGAGCATCCATCCCAGATGCGCTTCGGCGGTGCGGATATGACTGCGGACGGTGGCCGGGTAGAGGCTCAGGCGTCGGGCGGTGGCGTCGACCCGGAAGTCCTTGTCCGTCCAGGTGCGGAGGGTCTGGGTGAGGGCATCTCCCCCGGTGGTGCGCCGGTCGGTGCGTTGCTTGCCGAGGGGGGCAAGCGCGGTGGTGGCCCACTCGGTGACCGGTGGCTGCGTCAGCAGGTGGGCGAGGGCGGGGGTGGGGCGGGCAGCCGCGTCGCCGGCCGGGCCGTGCAAGGCGTGGATCTGCAGGGCGAGAGCAAGGGTGATGCGGTCGGCGGCACGGTCGCAGGCAAGGCCGGTGGCGTGGAGCGTGGCCCGTATGCGGCGGCTGAGGGTGTTGCGGTGGATCCCCAGTATCCGGGAGGCGGCCGAGACCTCGAATTCGAGGCCGAGGGCAATGGTGGACAGTTGCTGACCGGCGCCCCGCCGGTCGAGGACCGGCTGGAGCAGGGTGGTGGCCCACTGCTGTGCGAGGGCCGGGTCGAGGGCATCCAGCAGTCCGGGAGTGAGGGAGGCGACCGCGGTACGGGTGGTGCTGATCCGGGCAGTGGCGATGGCGTCGTGGGCCAGGCCGAAGCCGGTGGCGATGTCCTCGACGGGCAGTGTGGGGCTGATCCCCAGGCTCAGTCGGCGGCTGGGATCGGCGACGAGCGGGCGCAGGGCGGTGACGGCCGGCGCTTCTGCGAGGTCAAGGTCGGGCTGGGGGGCGAGGACGACGATGTGCCCGTCGAAGGCGGGGCACCGCACGGCGATGCCCGTGTCCGGCAGGAGCGCCTCGACTCGGGCGAGTGTCTCGTCACGGGAGGCGCCTGTGCAGTCCATGATGGCGACCTGGACGTCCTCCGTGTCGAGCAGGTGAGGTGAGAGGGGCCCCAGGATGCGCTGGGCGGCTTCGATGTGACCGACCATCAGGGCCTGGAACGCGGCCAGGCGTACGGCGCGCAGGGTCTCGGCGAGCACCGTCGTACCCGCTGGTACGGAGGCGTGCCGACGGATGGCGAGGACACTGGCGCATCGGGCCAGCAGGTCCCGGTCGGACGTGCTGAAGGCGTGGTGGCGGCGCGCGGTGAGGAAGCGGCCACTGTCCCCCAGAGGGTGGGTGGAGGTGGAGGCGCTCTCCGCCGCAGGTGGTCTGTGTCCGGCGGTGGGGAGGGGGTGGCGGGTGGCGCCCCGGAGGCTTACCTCCGCGTGCAGTTCGTGAGCCAGCCAGTCCAGGAGATCGTCGACCGGTGGGCCGTCGTTGTCGAGGTGGTCCAGGAGATGACCGAGACGGGCAGCGTGCTGGTCGGCTGCCTGCCTGCGGTGTTCGGTGATCTTCGGGATCAAGGTGCGGCGCCAGAGTGCCACGGGTGCGCCCGAGGCGAACAGCGGGAGCTCGGCGTACCGGGCGGCCTCGATCAACGGCCTTGGCACAGAGGACGGAGTGGCTGCCGCGAGGATCAGACCGGCCGCGCCTCGGTCGCCGAGGCGCCGCAGCCAATTGCGTGCCTGCCCGGTGTCGATCGTGTCGGGTGTACAGATGAGGAGCGTCCCGGCAGGGTTGCCGGGACCGTCGGAGGGCGTGATGAGTTCGGCACGGTCCACCACCCGGTCGCCGGGAGCAGCGGTATGCAGGGGGTGCAGGACGTACTCGGGCCGACGGGCCAGGTCCGCGAGCGTGAACATGACGTCTCCTCCGACGGGGTGGGGTGCGAGGTGGTACGGCGTGCTGGGGTGTCAGGGCGACGGGAGAGCGGGTGGCACCGCTGTGGGCGGGGACGACGAACCGTGAGTCAGGGCCGAGGACGGCCCTGACAGGTCGTGAGTATCTCGCACCGGCGGTACGGGAGAGTCTGCACGTCGGGGGCTCTGCGGCGGCCCCGGCCCCACGCCGGGCGCCCGGCGCCGGCTGCCTGAAACGCGGCCCGTTCCACCGCCCTCGATGGCGATCAGCTGTCCGCGCGTCAGTTGCCTATGGAAAGTTCCCTGCCGAAGACAGCTCGTGGGTCGTCCGGCCGGAGGGTAACCCGGTGGGTGACACAGTGCGTGATCCATACGGCGCTTCATGAACAGTAGCCGCAGGGCTGCGGCCAACTCACCGTCGGGGTATGCGGCGTAGTCGCACGCAGCGGCAGAACGGCAGAACGTCCCGGCGGAAGAGTAGCCGGGGCCCGGACCGGCTCGCTGGACATGCACCGGTCCGTCCTGCGGAGGGCCCGTCGTGCAAGCACTGGCCAGTTGCTCACGGCCACCCCCACAACTGCCCTTGCTTGGGGAGCTCTTGTCGGCCCGCTGTCACCCGCGCACGGCGTCGTGCGGGGCCGCCGCGGTCCTGGTCCCGGCCTTGATGGCCATCGGTCCCGGGTGAAGAGGGATGTGTGCACGCATGCTGTGCATCATGAGGAAATTGGTGCATACGTGGCGTAGTAAGCGCGGGCGGAGATTCCTACGGTGGTCGACATCGGGTGGAGGCATCGGGCCGCCACCGCGTAGCAGCTGAAAGGGACACCTATGCTTCCGGGTTTCGTGGGCGTTCATCCGAACCAGGTCTCGGTATCGGAGGTCCGGGTCACCGAGCACATCACCGCGCGTCGCCTGAAGGAGGGCACGGCGAACGACCCGAGCGTCATCGTGCTGTTGGAGTTCGCGCCGGGCGCGCGGTTCGGCGAGGACCGGCACACGGTCCGCGAGTTCGTTCACGTGGTGAAGGGCGAGTTCGGCGACGGTACGGACCTCTGGGAAGCCGGCACGGTGCTCTGCGCCGAGCCTGGCTCCGTGCACCACCCGCAGTCCGCGGCCGGCTGCACTCTCCTGGTCGTCTATCCCGACGGTGAGGATCCCGGCGCCGAGTAGCACGGGACTGTCGGGCATGCGCCAATAGGTGTGGTGGTGGCACTGGGCGGGTGTCGATCGGCCGGCCCTGCCCGGGGCGGCGTCCTCGCCCTGGAACGCCACAAGGAAACCCTCCTGGCGCCGTAAACGTGTCGTCCCAGTGCCCCCTTGCCCGCCACACCCGCCGGTAAAGGGCAACTACTCACCTTGTGGGCGTGATTCCGTCAAGGTGATCGGCCCTTTCCGTCCCACCCTGTGAGCGTCTGGCCGGCAGGGCCCCGGTGGCGGGGGTGTACGCGGAAAGGGGGAGCACCGGTTCGCGGATGTGGCACGCGTGCCGGCGTTCCGCCCGGCGCGGCGCCCGGGCCGTGGCTGCGGTGATCGACGGGCCACAGTGCTCGACGGGCGCCGCGTCGGCGTCGTGCGCGCACGGTGCAGGTCGTGCTGTTGCTTCGGACGGTGCGTACCAACCTCCCCTCCTACGGCAGGGGCCTCGTCCTCGTCTTCCCGCCCGCGCGTCGTCGCGTGCTACGGCGTCCAGACGGAGAACCACCAGGGTTCGCCGACGGTGTTCTCGGTGCCGTCGCCGGAGATCCGTAGGGTCAGATCGTTGTCGAAGACGATGTCGACCGACACGTCCGCGTGCTCAGTGGCCGTCACCACGTGACAGTTGTTGATGAGGGCCAGGTCCGGCAGTGGGTTGTCCGGTGTGTGGGTGCGCGGCCCCCCGGGGTCCCTGGGAGCCGTGATCCGCCAGTCGCTGTCCAGGTAGAGACGGATCTCGCGTTCCTGACGGCTTTCGGTATCGAGGAAGGTGAGGAAGGGCCAGGCCTGGCGCTCTCCCACCTCGACCACCAGCTTTCCCGGCAGATCCTTCATGGCCATCGGACGCTCCCCTGCAGAGGCGCGGGAATACCAGGACTTGGTGTCTGAGGACGTTGGCCCTTGAGGTCAGGTGACAGCTGTCTGGAACGCGTCACCGAAGAGCCAGTTGCCCGGTGCGGCGGGATCGGTACTGGTCATGAACTCCCGCAGGGCACTGACGAGTTCATCGACGCTCAGATGTCCGTCACCGTCCAGGTCGAGGTGGTCGAAGGCCACCTGGCGTGCTTCCGGTGAGACGCCGAGAGCGCCTTGGAAGCGGCCGAACTCCGCAGCCGAAACCAGCCCGTCGTCGTCCCGGTCGCACAGGGCCCAGATCAGCGCGCAGGCAGCGCCGAGGGCCTCGTCGCCTTCGGAGGTGTCCCGGAAGGCCGGCAGTTGAAGCATGCCGGTACGGAACTCGGCCGCGTCGACCCGGCCGTTGTCATCGGTGTCCAGCTCTGCGCACAGTTTCCGCCACCATTGGTCGCACGCGCCGAGCAGTGCCACGGATTTCGGGGAGTCGAAGGGCTCGCCGACGGCGGCAACCACCCTCGATGCCAGGGTGAGTGCGTCTCCGGCGTCGAGGACCCCGTCCCGGTTCTGGTCCGCATAGCCGAAGCAGAGGTCGATCTTGCGCCGCAGCAGCCGGTTCTGTTCTGGCATGGTCCGCTTCGTCTCCGCTCCGCAAGGTGGCCGGGCCCCAGCGTACGCAGCGGTGGCCGGGACGAAGCCACCGAACACACCGTGCGGGCCGCTCCGATCAGGTGACCGCCTGCGCGTCGGAGAGGAGGGGCGGGATACGGGCGGCTAACGTCGGGGGCCGCCCCCGACGGACCCGACAGGCCGGGCCCGTGACCACCGGCGGGCACGACCCGTACCCACCAGCGATGACGGAGAATTCCTGTGGACGCGGAGCCCGCATCGATTCCCGCCCCGTTGGACCTGCTCATCACCAACGCCACCGTGCTCGACGGAACCGGCCGCGAGGGCTTCGTCGCCGACGTCGGCATCCGCGACGGCCATGTCGTCGCCCTCGGCCCGTCGGCCGGCTCCTGCGGGACGCGGGACCGGGTGGAGGCGGACGGGCTGGTGCTCGCCCCCGGTTTCATCGAACTCCACAGCCACGCGGACCCGTTGGCGCTGCGAGAGGCGGAGAGCTCGCTCCGTCAGGGCGTGACCACCGAGATCCTCAATCCGGACGGCTTCGGCACCCGGGGCGCGCCCTGGGTGGACACCATGGAGACACCGGACATCACCGCGACGCTGGCCTTCGCGGAACAGGCCCCGTGCATCGCGGTGAACATCGGCGCCTATGTCGGCCTCGGTGCCGTCTGGACGGCGGCTGCGGGGACGGCCGACGAGCGCCCGAGCGAGCAGGCGCTGCACCGGATGCGGGATCTGGTGCTGCGGGCGATGAAGGAGGGGGCGTGGGGGGTCTCAGCCGGCCTCTACTATCCGCCCAGCGCCTACGGGACGACGGAAGAGGTGGTGGCGGCGGTGTCCGCGGCCGCACCATGGTGTGTGCCCTTCAGTAACCACGTCCGCAATGAGGGGTCGTCCGTGCTGGCGGCCACGGAGGAAAGCCTGGAGATCGCCGAGCGGGCCGGCCTGGTCGGCGTCATCGCCCACATGAAAGCGATGGGCCCGGCCAACTGGGGCGCCACCGCAGCCACGCTGCAGGCCGTTGCCGATGCCCGCGCGCGGGGGCTGCGCGCCGCCGGCGAGGTGTACCCGTACCTGTCCAGCCGCACCGGACTGAGCGTGCTGGTGCCTGCCGAGTTCCGTTCGGGCGGCGACGAGGCGATGATCCGACGGTTCACCGACCCGGAGCTGCGGCCGAAGGTGGCTGACGGTATCGCACGCATGCTGTACTCCCGGGTGGCCGACGCACGCAGCGTCCACCTGGAGGAGAGCGGAGTGACGCTCGGCCAGTACTGCTCCGACCGGGCGGTCGGGCTGGGAGAGGCCGTGATGGAGCTGCTGGAGCAGAAGCCTCAGGCGATGGCCGTCTACGACTTCGGCCACGAGGCGGATCTGGAACGCATCCTGCGACAGCCGTTCGTCGCCGTCGCCTCGGACGGCGGGGCCTGTCTCGACGCACGCACCCACCCCCGCAACTACGGCACCCAGCCCCGGGTGCTGGCCCGCTACGTCCGGGACCGCCACCTGCTGACCCTGCCGCAGGCGGTGCGCAGGATGACCGGCCTGCCCGCTTCCGTCCTCGGAATGACCGACCGCGGTCTGATCGCTCCCGGCATGGTCGCCGACCTCGTGCTGTTCGATCCGGCGGCCATGTGTGACCGTGCCACCTACGAGCGGCCCCGCCAGTACGCCGAAGGGGTGCACGCCGTGCTGCTCGCCGGGGTCTTCGCGATGCGCGAGGGGGTACTGACCGGCGCGCGGGCCGGTCGCGTACTGCGGCGCCCGCCGTACGCGGTCAGCGACCCCGACGCAGGGGCGCCGCCGGTGCCGCAGCAGGGCGACGTACGGGTGAAGGTGGCGGGCAGCAGCCCGGCGGGAATCTGCGAGATCGACGTGCACGGGCCGGGGCACGGGTTCGAGCCCCGGGGCAGTGCCGTGCTGCACACCGCCGACGGTCGCACCTTCACCGCGTCCGGACCGGGTTGTCTGCGGGCGGGCACGGACTGGGCGGCTCTGACGGGCATCGGCCGTTTCGCGGGCGGACCGCCGCAGGAGGAGGTGCCCTTTCACTGCGTCGTGCAGAGCGCGGACCCCCGGCACCAGGGACGGCCGTCCGTCGCGTGGAGTCTCGGGGGCGGGCAGGCGGCCTACGGCCCGCTGACGGGCGCGCTCTCTGTCACCGGTGGCGGGTGACTCCGCTTCAGCGCCTTGCCTGTACTGCCTGTGCTGCCTGTACTCGTGCGCCACCTGCCCTGTGTCCGCCGTTGCGCCCGTGCCCCTGGGGAGGCTCAAGGGCGGTGAACGGGCCGAACAGCTCGCGGTGGTCACTGGGGGTGACCAGGCTCAGCCCGCGGTCGCGGAAGGCGGCGAAGTCGTGGACGCCGGGCAGCGACCGGTAGCAGCGCTTCCGTCCGTCCTGGCGCAGGCTGGGTACGGCCTCTCCCGCGAGCACCTGCGGCAGGACGGCCAACAGCGCGGCAATTCCCTTCGGATAGATGTGGGCGACGTGCCAGACCAGTGAACGCGCGGGGTCGACCGGCAGCCGTCCGACGGCGAGCACCGGCCCGGTGTCGATTCCCCGGTCGATCCAGTGCACGGTGCAGCCGAGCTCCTTCTGTCCCTCCAGGAGACCCCAGAACGGCGAGAAGAGCCCGGCGTAGCGGGGCAGTTCGCCGGGGTGCACGTTCAGGATGCCGAGCCGGGGCATGCTCAGCACCTCGTCCCGGAAGATGTGGCTGAAGCGTACGGAAATGATCAGGTCCGGCTCGAACTGACGCAGGCACCGCAGGCCGTCCCCCCGGTTGATCTCCCGGACCGAGCGGCACAGGACCCCGTGCCGGCGACTGAGATGTCCGAAGCTCAGGAGCCGCCCTGGCGGCGTGTCCAGTGCGTCGATCTTCTGGAAGAGCGCCCGGTTCGGCACGTCCCGCTCGAAGCGCTTCAGCCGGGCCAGCTCCGGCACCTCGTGCTCCCCCGCACGCTCCACCTCGGACATGAGCACCTGAACCTGGTGCCCGGCCAGGCCGGGCAACAAGTGGTTGAGCGCCACGCAACCAGGCAGGTCATGCTTGGTGCAGACGGCAATACGCATAGGCGTCATTCTCGCCGGGGGCCGAATTCCCCGCATCCTCACCGGGCAGTCGCCGAACACAAGGTACGAGGGGCCGGAGCCGCACCTCTCACCACGCGCGCACCTCGGATCTGTCCGGCCGATCATGCTGCTGCTTAGGGTGTGCGAGCGGGTTGACGTGCACGAAGGAGGGCGGGAGCAGCGTGCGGTCCTGGAGGTTTCGGTGTGGGGTTGTCCTGATTCTCGCGGGCCTGGTTGCGGTGGGGGGCTGCTTCGCCGTGATGAGCGAGCGGCCCGAGAGAATCGCGCGTGCACAGATCGTCGGCACCTGGGTCGGCGAAGACGGCGCACGGGTTGAGATGTACGCGGACGGCCGGTTCGAGATGTCCGGCATCCCTCGCAGCGCCCTCACCCCCAGTTTCACCGGCCCGCCCTTGGGCGACGTGATCGTTTCTGGAAGCGGGACCTGGAAGCCCGTTGGGGAGAGCGGGAGCGTAGCGCTCGTCTCCCTGTTCATCGATGCCGGCGGGTCCTTTGCCGAGAGCACAGCGACCGAGGAGTTGGGTGTGGCACGAAGCGGTGAGAAGCCGGCTCTCTACTTCGCCACCGACCCCGACAAGTGGTACGGATTCGAGATCCGCAAGACCGGCGCGTGATCGGTTGGCCAGGCCCTGGCCAGGACTTGTCCGAGTGATGCTCGGTGGCTCGTGCGATGAGATCGATGGGCACACCAGGGCGATGTCGCGAACATCTGCCGGATCCCCGCTCCGGCATACGACCCGGGTGCTCGCCGGATCGCCGACTCGCTCACGGATCTCGTTCTCCATCTCGGTGCGGTCCTTCCAAGCGAGGACGACGACGCAGGCACGGCGCCCTGCTGCGATCGGCCTCCACCCGTTCCGTAACGAGCACATGCACCTGTGACGACCAGCCGAGCAGGGCCATATGACCCGTTTCGACGACCGGCGTCCGCCCCTGACGCAATCGGGCCAGCTGATTCTGGAGGCCTGCACTGATCACCGGGATGAGGGCGCTCATCAGCAGGATGCCGCCGAAGGCCATGAACACGGCCGACGCGAGAAATGTCGCCGACCCCTGGTCCCGCATCAGGCAGTCGGACTCAGCACTCGCAGAAGCCCCGAAGCGACATGCACCTCCCGCGAGAAGACCGTCCACACGCGCAAAGGCTCTCGCCACTCGTTGCCACAGGGGTCACCGCGGTCCTCGACACCCCGGCAGGGATTCCGCCCACCCGCCGCCGGACACAGCGGCGACCCTGGCGATCGGCACCACACCACTCCCGTACGCCTGCCGCTGTCTTCGTCGTCCTTGTCTTCACGGGAGATGATGCGCTCCCTCCCGCCCCAGCCGCGACGACACGACACCCGGGAAGCATTTGAGTGAATCCCGCATGCCTCACGGCGCGTCCGAGCCGATCGGCCGAAGAAGCTCCAGATCGTCGCAGTGTGATCAGAGCACCACTTCACATGCGGAGCAGTCTCGCCACGAGCGCCCGACGGGTGGCATGGCTGCTCATGCCATGTCTGTGCGCAACGATCGTTGTCTCGGAAGGCCTGCAAACCGCCGTCGCGGACGGTGCGAACAACGCGGGTCTGGCACTGCAGGTATCGGTGAACGCGCAAGAGGGGCTGGGAGCTCTGCGCCCGGGTGTCCGGGTGCACGACCCCCTGGTCAAGACGTACCGTCTGATCAACCGTGGCGGGGCGGACCTGCACCATGTGACGGTGTCGGATCCTGGGCTGCCCGGGGCCCGCATCCGATGTCCCGGCGGCCGGGATCGCATCCGAATCCTTACTGGTCTCCGCACGGTCACCTGTGTCGCCGAGGGGGTCTCCCGCCCAGGAACCTGGGTCGGGGACGTGGTGGCACGCGGTCGCATTCCCTCCCTGCACACTACGGCGCGGGCCACGGCGAAGTCCGGGTACGCCGGAGTCGGCGGCTTGCTGGAGCTGAAGCAGACGGCACGCGTCATCGGTCATCAGCTCGTGGTGCTCCGCTACGGACTGCGCAACACGGGCAACCGTGCGGCATATGCCGTCAGAATCACGGATTCCGTGCTGGGAGACCCTCATATCAAGTGCGGGAGCGGGCTGGCAACCATTGCCCGGATCGCCCCAGGAAGTGAAGTCTCGTGCACGGCCACCGTCCGGCGCGGCCCCGGCACCCACACCGCCGCAGGACGCGCAGAAGGCAGCGACAGGATCTTCACCTTCGGGCGCCAGGGGAACCCCATTGCCCCGCCCCGGCTGACAGCACGAACGTCCCTTCGCTTCACCGTCCCCGAACCCGCGCCACGCCCGGTGTCCTCACCGACGCCACCTGCGCGGGAAACGCGGCCTCAGCAGTCGCACGAGACCTCCACCCCGCCGACAGCCGAAGGACGCCCTGCTCCACAAGCGGCCGTCGGCGTACCCCCCGCGTTCGCTGCTCCTCCCGACGCAGCGGCTGTCCCGCCGGGCCCCCTTGCCCGTAGAGCACCCGTGCGACCAGACACACCCGAGGCTCAGGCGAGACACCCCGCCTCACCCGACAGGACGGCCCCACGACGCAGACAGCAGGACGCTTCGGTGCTGGACCGCCTCTTCCACCGAGATCACCGCTCGGCGCGCCTCAGCCTTCTTACCGCCCTGTTCTTGGTACTTCTCCCCGCCGCCGTCGCAGCTGCGGTCCTGGGATCTCGTAAGCACTGAGCACTCCCTGACGACAGAGATCGAGAACCGCCCATGACCGAAACCCTGGCGATCGTTCTGGGCGTCGCGCTGCTCGCCGCCGTCGCGGTCCTGCTGAAGCACCGCTTCTGGCCGATGGGGCCCGACGACGAACCCCGCGAAGACGTCGCCGAGTACATCGCCATGATGGTCGGCGTCCTGTACGCCTTGCTGCTGGGCCTCGCGCTGGTCACGGTCTGGGACGCGAACGCGAGCGCCGAGGAGCACGTCCAGGCCGAGGCCGGCGCCGCGCACCAGATCCACCTACTGGCCGACGGACTGCCCCCCGCACCACGCGTACGACTGAAGACACGGGTGGAGGCGTACGTGCGGCACGTCACGGAGACCGAGTGGCCGCGAATGGCCGAGGGCGGGCCCCTCTCTCCGGAGGGTTGGCGGCTGTTGGGAGACGTGCGCTCTGCCGCTCAGGCTCCCGAGGGGGCGCCGCGGGCCGTGCAGGTCGTTGCCGAGGAGTCGCTCGCTCAACTCGGCATGCTCGACGATGCCCGACGCGGACGCGAGGCGGACCTGGGCGAGCGGCTTTCTCCGATCCTGTGGCTGGGCCTGGTCGCCGGCGGCATTCTCACGGTCCTCTTCATGTTTCTGTTCGGGGTGCAACGGAACTTCACCCACGTGGTGATGGCCATGGGCCTCTCCGGACTCATCACCTTCATGGTGCTTCTCATTCACCAGTGGGACGAGCCGTTCAGCGGCTGGCTGGCCGTCGATGCCACACCGTTCACCCGCTACTTCTGACTACTTCCGAACACGTCGGTCGCAGCATGCTGCTCGAATCCGGCCGCGCCGGCTGCCGCCATGCGTTCCGTTGCCCCAGAGCTTCGTACGGAGTGGCCGAGAACGACCTCGGCCTGCGGGTCGGCGAGGGCCTCGGCATCGGGCCGTCCGACGTGACCCACCTCAAGCCACTGGACGGGCAGACCCTCACCGGCGAGGACCGCAAGCGGCTGGAACACCTCGGCGACAACCCGCCGCGCGAACGTGGAGGGAGAGTCTGCTCGCCTTCCACGACATCACCGTCCGCGGGGAGGACGGGGCGGTGCACGGCAGCACCGGCTGCCGGCCCTTCAGCACGCGGCTGAGGGCCGGAGGCAACGGCGCCTTCCTCCTCAACTCACCCGGCTCATCCTTGAAGACCCTTCAGGAGGTTGAGGATCAAGCTCATGCCGGGGTAGTGGCAGAAGGGCTCATGCGTAGGTGTAGAAGGGGGTGTGGTCCAGCATGCTCTGCGGAGTCGTGTCGGTCCAGGGCGGCATGGTCTCGTTCAGATCGATCACATCGACCGTTCCCCCGGCGGGGAGATACTTGTCGCTGGTCGGATGCAACGCGTGCCAGTCGGCCCAGAGCTTGTCGACGAACGCGTGGTGCAGCCAGAACACCGGGTCGTTCGGGGAGACGCTCGTCTCCATCTGCCCCCAGACCCAGGTGTGCACCCGGTTGTGCATGCTCATGTACCCCGCCGAACCTTCGAGCGTGGCGCGGAAGCCCGCCGAGCCGTCGCGCCAGGGCGCGGAGTCGTAGGTAGGAAGGGCGAGGGCGGCGTCGACTTCGGCCCGGGTCGGGAGCGTGGGGACTCGGTAGGCCAGATTGCGGGCGAGGAACGGGCGGCTGTCGACCTGGATCGTGATCGGCCATCTGCCGGCGGAGTACGCGAAGGGGCCGTCCATCACCTGGTCGTCGAGGGCGCGTCCGGTGCCGCCGAGAAGGTCAGGACCCCAGACCGAGGAGCCGACGGTGTTGTCGGCGGTCCAGTCCCAGTAGGGGATCGACACGGACGGGTCGATCTTCTGGAGTTCGTTCTCGAAGTCGATGAGGAACTTGCGGTGCCAGGGAAAGAACGACGGGCCGAAGTGGCCCACGTAGATCCCGGTGTTCATGTCCAGCGCGAAGCGGAGGCGGTGAGCGGCGACGAACTCGTCGTACACGCCGATGCGTTTGACCTCCAGTACGGCGTTGACGAACGCCTTCTTCTCGGAGGCCGTGAGGTTCGCCTGGTTCTTGCGTACGGTCATGACGGTTGCTCCCGGCTCAGGCGGTGGGGTGGAAGGGGACGACGGAGGCACCCTTGAGGGAGGTGACCGCCGTGCGTGCGGCGTCGAGCGGGGTCGCGAACCTCTCGTAGTGGTTGATCGCGCTGCTCCAGCCGCTCTTCCCGTGTGACATCACATGAAGTTCCCGACCGTCGATCAGGACTTTGTAGCCGCCGCCGTGACCGCCGTGCCCGGCCATGTGGTGGGCCCCGGCCCCGTCGACCGGCTGACCCTGGATGCGGCGGCCCTGGAAGACCTCGTCGAAGGACGTGGGATCACTGCTACCGCCGGGCGGGGCGGCCTTGTTGCTGTCGTTCTTGGTCGAGGCGGTGGCCACCCAGGCGGTGGCCGTGCCGACGAGCGCCAGGCCTGCTGCGCCGCCGGTGACGGCTTTCACAACCTGACGACGGGTGATTCTGGACATGACAGACAACCCCCACAAAGATGACTGCGGCGGCCCTGGACTCGACGGAACCGCCTTGGCCATACCTACACGGAGGGTGATCACTCGCAGTAGGGGCGCCTGCCCGGTTGGCCGTCATATGGACACGTCCCGGCGGGCCGAGGGGCAGCTACTGCCGTCGATCTTGCTTCAGGCAAGCACGCACCCTACCCGGAAGAGGAGATTCCCTTGTGAATATGACCTTCTCGTGAAGATCTTTCGGGAATCCACGCTCCTCCGCGCTGTACGCGCAGGACGGGAACATGACCGAAAACCGAGGCAGTTCCTTGTCCGGTACACCCGATTCGCCGCTTCCGAATTCCGGTCGACGGCCGGTGCCCGGTGGCGCACGTGTCCGGCGACCGGATCTTCCTGGTCTCCCGGGGGTGGAGTCCCACTGGGAGCACGATGTTCGTCGTGCGGGAGAGCGAGGAACTCCGGATCGAGCACGTCAGCGGAGAGCAGGTGCGCTCCGCGGAGTGCCCCGGCCCGCTCCCCCAGCCTTGTCCGGCGAGTCAGACACTTCGCCGCCCGGCAGCGCAACGATGTCCCCGAACAGCTCAGCAACCTGCTGCTGCGTCACCTCGGCTCCGGCTGCCCGGGAAGGTCCGTGAGCAGGGCCGCGAAGCCACGGACGGGATCATCGACACGCAGCGGGACAAGCTCGCTGTGACCATGGCGAGCGTCAGACGCACCGACAGAGTGGCACAGGCGGCATAACGAATATCGCGGGCGGCCCTGCGTGACTTGGCCCGGGCCGTCATCCTTCCTCAAGGCCGGCTGGCTTCGTTCACGTCCCCCGACAGCGTTTGTCGACGGGTTCGAGCAGCAGTGAGCGATCAGTCCGCACGGAGTTGTCCACCAGTTGGTTCTGGCTCCGGAATGTGAGCCAGAACCTCAGTCTTTTGAAGGCGGCAGGCGCTTGCCGCGTCTGTCGGTGTCCGGCCGTTGTCAGTGGCTGCTGGCAGGGTCACCGGCATGACACCGTTGCTTCTCACCGACATAGACCGAGCCGTTCGCAGCAGTTGGAGTGCCAAGACGTGCCCGCCTGAGTTCCGTCGCGCTGGCCCAAGGACAACCCAGCCCGGGGTCCTGGCCGGCGCCGAGAAAAAGCTGGCCCAGTTCGATGGCGCGCTCAAACCCTCGGTGATCCACCTGGGCCTTCCCACCTTCTGTCAGATCGCCGGGCAGCCCAGCACTCCCTGACCACCTGACCACCTGATCTCTCGGACTACCCAGTGCCAGCACCGGAGTCCGGTGGAAGCTCAAGATCCGTCGCCTCGCTCGCATCGGTCGGGATGCTGCCCGGTGCCCAGCCGAGTACTTCCTCGAAACGGCGGGCCGAGAAGGGGGCGGGCGGGCGTCCGCGGTCACTCTCGTGGAGCCTGATGGTCGCCTGGCTCAACCGGGTGCGATGCGCGAGCTCCTTCACGGAGATGCCCTCGGCTTCCCGGAACTCGATGAGAGCCTTCGCCAGCCTCTCGGATCCTTCGCTCATGACCAAAGTATTCCGCATCACGAACGCTCGGTCAGCATCCCGGCCCGGTCCGCACGCAACTTGTGCTTCTCGCCGCTCCATCAGGAGGCGAAGGCGTTCTCGACGGACTGAACCGGTGCGATCCGGACCCAACGAGCCCTATCGCACGGGCAGTTCGGCGAAGGCCCGCTGTACGCCTGCTGCAACACCTACGCAGGAAAGAGCACCGCCCACTCCTTCCTGCGAAACAAGGAGGGCGCTGCGCTGCACCTGCTGGAGTGCCGCGGCTGCCGGGAGCGGCGCACCCTTCCCGCCCCGTACCACGACGCCCTCACCCGGACGCACCTGGAAGCGACCGAGCGCCACGTCATCCGTTCCCGCCGGTGCAGGCGCAAGCCGGGGGTCAAGAGCGTTGAACTCGCCCACGGCGCGTACCGGTTCACGCTGTCCTGCTGGTGGCACGACGCGCAGTGGTCGACAACGGTCACGGTCGCGGAGACCGCGACGCTGGTACGGGAGTTCGTTGACCAGACGCTCGCGGCCTCACAGCCGGGCACCGTGGTGCCGGCCCTGCGCGCGGCCTCGGACACGCCGTCACCTGTGTGACACCGCCGGACAGGAGCGGGCCCGGGCCGGGTGGCCCGGGGC
>NZ_JBSGZD010000168.1:0-17218 GCF_053610825.1 Streptomyces sp. NPDC054863
GGGGCGGGGGCGGCGGCGACCCGGCACGGCCCCCGGGGCCTGCCCGGCCCTAGCCCAGCTTCGACACGTCCCGCACCGCGCCCTTGTCCGCACTGGTCGCCATCGCCGCGTACGCGCGCAGGGCCTGCGAGACCTTGCGCTCGCGGTTCTTCGGGGCGAAGACGCCGCCGAGTGCCGCCTCGCGGGAGGCCAACTGCTCGTCGGGGACGAGGAGTTCGATCGTACGGTTGGGGATGTCGATGCGGATGCGGTCGCCGTCCTCGACGAGCGCGATCGTGCCGCCCGAGGCCGCTTCCGGGGACGCGTGGCCGATGGAGAGGCCCGAAGTGCCGCCGGAGAAGCGGCCGTCGGTGATCAGCGCGCAGGCCTTGCCGAGGCCGCGGCCCTTCAGGTACGAGGTCGGGTAGAGCATCTCCTGCATGCCGGGGCCGCCCTTGGGGCCCTCGTAACGGATGACGACGACATCGCCCTCCTTGACCTGCTTGAGGAGGATCTTCTCGACCGCCGCTTCCTGCGACTCGCAGACGACGGCCGGGCCCTCGAAGGTCCAGATCGACTCGTCGACGCCGGCGGTCTTGACGACGCAGCCGTCGGGGGCGAGGTTGCCCTTGAGGACGGCCAGGCCGCCGTCCTTGGAGTAGGCGTGCTCGACGGAGCGGATGCAGCCTTCCGCGGCGTCGGTGTCCAGGGTGTCCCAGCGCTCGGACTGCGAGAAGGCGGTGGCGGAGCGGACGCAGCCGGGGGCCGCGTGCCACAGCTCGACGGCCTCGGCGGAAGGTGAACCTCCGCGCACGTCCCAGGACTTGAGCCAGTCGGCGAGGGACGCGGAGTGGACGGACGTCACGTCCTCGTTGAGGAGTCCGCCGCGGTGGAGCTCACCGAGGATGGCGGGGATGCCGCCCGCGCGGTGGACGTCCTCCATGTAGTACGTGCGGTTCTTGCCGACGTTCGGGGCGACCTTGGCCAGGCAGGGGACGCGGCGCGAGATCTCGTCCATCTCCGGGAGGCCGAAGTCGAGCTCGGCCTCCTGGGCGGCGGCCAGCAGGTGCAGGATCGTGTTGGTGGAGCCGCCCATGGCGATGTCGAGGGCCATGGCGTTCTCGAACGCGGCGCGCGAGGCGATGGCGCGAGGGAGGACGGTCGCGTCGTCCTGCTCGTAGTGGCGCTTGGTGATCTCGACGATCGTGCGGCCCGCGTTCTCGTACAGGGCCTTACGGGCCGTGTGCGTGGCGAGGACCGAGCCGTTGCCGGGGAGGGCGAGCCCGATGGCCTCGGCGAGGCAGTTCATCGAGTTCGCGGTGAACATGCCGGAACAGGAGCCGCAGGTCGGGCAGGCGTTCTCCTCGATGCGGCGGATGTCCTCGTCGGAGACCTTGTCGTTGACGGCCTCGGACATCGCGTCGACCAGGTCGAGGGTGCGGACCGAACCGTCGACGAGGGTGGCCCGGCCCGACTCCATCGGGCCGCCGGAGACGAAGATCGTGGGGATGTTGAGTCGGAGTGCCGCCATCAGCATGCCCGGGGTGATCTTGTCGCAGTTGGAGATGCAGATCAGGGCGTCGGCGCAGTGGGCCTCCACCATGTACTCGACCGAGTCCGCGATCAGGTCGCGGGACGGGAGGGAGTACAGCATTCCGCCGTGGCCCATCGCGATGCCGTCGTCGACCGCGATGGTGTTGAACTCGCGGGGGACGGCGCCCGCCGCCAGGATCGCCTCGGAGACGATCCGGCCGACCGGGGCGAGGTGGGTGTGGCCGGGGACGAACTCGGTGAAGGAGTTGGCGACCGCGATGATCGGCTTGCCGATGTCCTCGCTCGCTACACCGGAGGCGCGCATGAGCGCGCGGGCGCCTGCCATGTTGCGGCCGTGGGTGACGGTGCGGGACCTCAGCTCGGGCATCGGGTTCACTTCCCAGGAGTACGGGGTGGGGTTCTGGTGCGTACGGTACGACTGCCGTCGAGCGTACGCCTCGGATCCAGGATTTGGACAGGTGGTCCGGATTGCGGGACGGGCCGCTGAGGCGCGGGGCGGGGCGGCAGGGGTTCGCAGTCGCGGGCCGGTGGGTGGTGCGGGTTGCCCGCGGCGCAGTCCCCTACCCGCCCCTTCCCGAAACCGCTGCCGCGGGGCGGGTGGGGTTGTGCGGGTGCGTCATGGCTGGGGTTGCGCAGTTCCCCGCGCCCCTGAGTCACGGGCCGGCAGTGTCCGTGAGGTAGCGCTGGAGGGTCGGGGCGACCATCGCCACGATGTCGTCCACCTCCGCCGACGCCAGCGGCTCGACCTCCAGCGCGTACCGCACGATCGCGATCCCGATCATGTGCGAGAGCGCCAGCTCCGCCCGGAACGTCGGTTCCGGTACGTCCAGGTCCGCCGCGATCCGTTCCAGGAGACGGTGCAGTACGAAGCCGCGCAGCACCTTCGCCGCCGCCTCGTGCGTCAGCGCGGACCGTACGACAGCGAGGAGCGGTCCCCTGGTCGCCGGGTTCTCCCACACGCTGAAGAAGTAGCGGGCGATGCGCTCGCCGATGCCGTCGACACCCTGGCCGGTCAGGGCTTCCAGGGCCAGGGCGGGTTCGAAGGACACCTCGACGGCCGCCGCGAAGACCTCGTCCTTCGTACCGAAGTAGTGGTGGACGAGGGCCGAGTCGACGCCGGCGGCCCTGGCGATGGAGCGTACGGAGGTCTTGTCGTAGCCGCGCTCGGCGAATTCGGTGCGGGCGGCGGCCAGGATCCGCTCGCGCGCGGGCGCCGATTCCACTGCGGTACGGGGCGGGCGCCCGCGGCGGCGGGGAGCGTCGGGCTCCACCGGAGAGCTCATGCGCCCGGTACCCGGACCGGCCCGTTCGCCGAGGACGACGAGGCCGACGCCAGGTGCAGGCGGGTGAAGGCGAGGGCCTCGGCGAGGTCGGCCTCGCGTTCGGCGGACGACATGGCCCGGCGGGTGTTGACCTCGACGACCACGTGCCCTTCGAAGCCGGCGGCGGCCAGGCGCTCCAGGAGCTGCGCGCAGGGCTGGTTGCCGCGGCCCGGCACCAGGTGCTCGTCCTTCGCCGATCCCTTGCCGTCCGCGAGGTGGACGTGGCCGAGCCGCTCGCCCATGCGGTCGATCATGGCCATGGCGTCGGTGCGGGCGGTCGCGGTGTGCGAGAGGTCGACGGTGAAGTGCCGGTAGTCGTCCTTGGTGACGTCCCACTCGGGGGCGTACGCCAGCATCTCGCGGTCCTTGTAGCGCCACGGGTACATGTTCTCGACGGCGAAGCGGACGTCGGTCTCCTCGGCCATCCGCCAGATGCCGGTCACGAAGTCGCGTGCGTAACCGCGCTGCCAGCGGAAGGGCGGGTGGACGACGACCGTGGAGGCGCCCAGCTTCTCGGCGGCGGCCTGTGCGCGCTGGAGCTTGACCCACGGGTCCGTCGACCACACCCGCTGTGTGATCAGCAGACAGGGCGCGTGCACGGCGAGGATCGGGACGCCGTGGTAGTCGGAGAGTCTGCGCAGCGCCTCGATGTCCTGGCTGACGGGGTCCGTCCACACCATGACCTCGACGCCGTCGTAGCCGAGGCGTGCGGCGATCTCGAAGGCCGTCGCCGTCGACTCCGGATAAACGGAGGCGGTGGACAGCGCGACCTTCGCATCGGGGATGCGTACCACTGGTTTCGCCACTTCTGCCACGAGGGACAGCGTACGGTCCCCCTCCGGAACGGGGAGAGCCGAGGGGCCCCGTCCAGCCATCCGGAAGCCCTCGGGGTGCCCTGATTCCCCGGAGTCCGCGGAGCCCACGGGCCCGTCGGGCCTTGCGGGCCTTGCGGGCTTCCCGGGCCTTGCGGGCCTCCCCTGCCTTGCGGGCCTCCCTGGCCTCATGACGAGGGGAGGCGGTCCAGCTGCCGCAGAATGACGCCCTCGCGCAGCGCCCACGGGCAGATCTCCAGCGTCTCCACCTCGAAGAGGTCCATCGCGCCCTCCGCCACCAGGGCTCCCGCCAGGAGTTGGGGCGCGCGGTCGGCGGAGACGCCGGGCAGGTGGGTGCGCTGCTCGGCGGTCATCGCGGCCAGTTTCGGCACCCACTCCCGGAGCGAAGTGCGACTCAGCTCACGTTGGACGTAGAGACCCTCGGCGGAGCGGGCGGCGCCCGCGATCCGGGCGAGCTGACGGAACGTCTTGGAGCTGGCCACCACATGGTCCGGTGGCCCGAACCGGGCGAATTCGCCCACCGTACGGGCGATTTGCGCGCGTACGTGCCGACGCAGGGCCCGTACGTCCTGGGCGTCGGGCGGATCCCCCGGGAGGTGACCCGCGGTGAGGCGGCCCGCGCCCAGCGGGAGGCTGACGGCGGTGTCCGGGTCCTCGTCCATTCCGTACGCGATCTCCAGCGAGCCGCCACCGATGTCGAGCAGCAGCAGCTTGCCCGCCGACCAGCCGAACCAGCGGCGGGCGGCCAGGAAGGTCAGCCGGGCCTCGTCCTCGCCCGACAGGACCTGGAGGTCGGCGCCGGTCTCTTCGCGTACCCGCGCCAGTACGTGGTCGGCGTTGCTGGCTTCGCGCACGGCCGAGGTCGCGAACGCCATGACGTCCTCGCAGCCCTTGTCCTCGGCGGCCTCCAGGGCTTCGCCGACGGTGGCGACCAAGCGGGTTATGCCGACGGATCCGATCGCACCGTCCTCGTCGAGCAGCTCCGCGAGGCGTAGTTCCGCCTTGAAGGAGTGCGCGGGAAGAGGGCGGGCGCCGCGATGGGCGTCCACCACCAGCAGGTGCACCGTGTTCGAACCGACGTCGAGGACTCCGAGTCTCATGCACGGAACGCTACTGCGGCGCGCCGCGCGCGTTCCTGCGCCTACCCTTGCCCCGTGCCAAAGACGAAAAAGGCGAAGCAGGGAAAAGCCGCGAAGCAGTCGAAGTCGGACGCGCTCGCGAACGTGCCGGCGAGCAAGGACGAACAGGGGCTGGACTTCGCCCGGGCCTGGGTGGAATTCCCCGACCCGGAGGACGAGGAACAGGTCTTCCGGTGTGATCTGACCTGGCTGACCTCGAAGTGGACGTGCATCTTCGGCAGCGGCTGCCAGGGCATCAAGCTCGGCCGCGCCGACGACGGTTGCTGCACGCTCGGGGCGCACTTCTCCGACGAGGACGACGAGAAGCGGGTCGCGGGGCACGTGGCGCGGCTGACCCCGGACATCTGGCAGTTCCACGACGTGGGGACGGCGAAGGGCGGCTGGACCCAGGAGGACGAGGACGGCGAGCGCCAGACCCGGCGGTGGGAGGGCTCGTGCATCTTCCAGAACCGGCCGGGGTTCGCGGGCGGAGCCGGCTGCTCGCTGCACATCCTCGCCCTGAAGGAGGGCAAGGAGCCGCTGGAGACCAAGCCGGACGTGTGCTGGCAGTTGCCGGTGCGGCGGACGTACGACTGGATCGAGCGGCCGGACGACACGAAGATCCTCCAGGTCACGATCGGTGAGTACGACCGGCGGGGGTGGGGTCCCGGCGGCCACGACCTGCACTGGTGGTGCACGTCGGCGACGTCCGCCCACGGGGCGGGGGATCCGGTGTACGTGTCGTACCGGCCGGAGCTGACGGAGCTGATGGGGGCCGGGGGGTACGCGGCGCTGGTCGAGCTGTGCAAGGCGCGGCTCGCCTCGCAGCTGCCGCTGGTGGCTCCGCACCCGGCGGATCCGGGCGGTCGCTGAATCCTTCCGGGGGCGGGTGATCGACGTGCGGGTGCGTCGTGGCTGGTCGCGGGGCGGGTGGGCACCGTGCGGGCGCGTCGTGGCTGGTCGCGCAGTTCCCCGCGCCCCTAAAAGCCTGCCCCCGCCCCCCCCCGAGCCCTCTTGGACAGCGGGGCCGCCCCCCGGGGGCAGTGGGGTCTCCCCTGCTCCTTAAGAGCTTGGGGAAGGGTGGGCAAGGGGGCGGCCCCCACGCGGAGCTCAGCCCTTCCTCAGACCGCACGCGCCCGCGCGACCGCTCAGCTCGTCCCCGACGGCCCCGGCTCCGGCGGTTGGGTGGGCGTCGGTGACGGCGGATCCGTCGGCGGAGGCGTGCTCGGCGGCGGTGTACTCGGCGGTTCCGTCGCAGGCGGCGAAGTGGGCGGCGGCGTCGACGGGGACGGCGGCGGCGTAGTCGGCACCGTCGGGTCCGGACCGGGGCCCGGGTCCTCCGTGCCACCCGGCCCCGGTTCCGACGGAGGCCGCGAAGGCGCCGGCATCGACCCCCTCCCCGACACCGTCATCACCGCACCGGACGGCGAGACACCCAGGCGGGCCGTCCAGGGATCGGCGGGTTCCCTGTCGCGGTCGACCGTGATGTAGACCGTGAACGACTCCCCCGGCGCGAGAGTTCCCGAGGTCCGACTCAGGTGCAGCCACGGCGCGTTGGCCCACATCGACCACGCGACCGGCCCGCTCCCCGACACCGTCAGCCGTACGACCGTCGTGTGGCCCGACGATTCCGCCACCACCGTGAGGCGCCCCGCGCCGGGGGCCGGGGCCCGCCCAGGGGTGAGGACCTTGACCGAGACGTCCTGCCCGCTGTCGCGCGCGCCGCTGCCTGCCGGGGAGCCGGGGCCGGGCCTGTTGTGCGCGTTGCCCGTGTTCTCGTACGCGTCGCCGCCGTACGGCGCGCCGTCACGTCCCGGCACCCCGTCCTGCTCGCTCGCCGTCACCGACGCGCCCCGGGGCGCGTCGCCCGTCGCGGGCGCCCCCCGGTAGGCGGCCCACAGGGCGAGTACCGGCGCGGCGACGACGGTCGCGACGACCGTGGTCGTCAGCGCTCTCGTACGGAGGCGTTCGCGGCGGGCCGCCCGGTCCTTCGGGTCGAGCGGGAACCCCCCGCGGTCGAAGCGCGGAGTGCCGCTCCTCGGCACCCGCGGCGCGTGCAGCATCGCCATGTACGCCGCCGCCCGCGGTGCTTCCACCAGCGGGAGCCGACCGGTGGAGGCGCCCGTTCCGGGCCACGGGCCGCCCGCGCCCGCGCGCTCGGCGGCGCGGCGGCAGACCGGGCAGTCGTCGACGTGCCGGACCAGTTCGCCGCGCAGGGCGGTGCTGAGCAGGACCTGGTCGTCACCGGTGAGCCGGGTGACGGTCGGGCAGGTGCCGGTCTCGACGACGATCAGCGCCGCCCGGGTGCGCTCCACCTCGCAGGCCGCCGCCGCGAGCAGCTCGCGGGCCTCCGCGTGGTCCAGGCCGAGGACGGCCGCGACCTGCCGGGCGTCGAGGGTGTGGCGGACGGCGAGCTCCAGGGCCTCGCGCTGTTCGGGTGTGGTGCCGGCCGCCTCGGGCCAGGCGAGCAGGGTGAGGTCGGCGTGCCGGCTGCGCGCCACGCTCTCCTCGACCGGAAGCTCTGGTTCCGGGACGGCGGCGGGCGGGCGGTGGGCCTGGTGGCCGCCGTGCGTGTTCTGTCTGCGGCGCTTCTCCTCGGCGAGGCCGCGCAGACAGGACCAGCGGGTGAGGGCGTAGAGCCAGGCCTTGCGTTCCGGTTCGCCGGAGGGGCTGCGTCCGTTGCTGCGCTCGGCGAGC
The DNA here is from genome assembly GCF_053610825.1 of Streptomyces sp. NPDC054863. Taxonomy (NCBI): domain Bacteria; kingdom Bacillati; phylum Actinomycetota; class Actinomycetes; order Kitasatosporales; family Streptomycetaceae; genus Streptomyces; species Streptomyces sp. NPDC054863. Next base: position 7,504 of record NZ_JBSGZD010000168.1, read on the forward strand.
GCGAGCACGTCGCCGAGCACGGCCGTCGCCACGTCGTGGTCGCGCAGCACCGACAGGGCGTAGGTGAAGAGTCCGTCCAGGTACGGCTCGTACCCCGAGGGAGGGCGCTGGGCGAGCGTGCGGGGCGCGCGCCGGCGCGTCCGGTGCGCGCCGGTGGTGCCGGCGCCACCCGTGGTGCCGGTGGTTCCGGTGGTCTGCGTGGGGTGCTCCCGCCTGCTGGTCGTCACCCGGCCGACCGTAGGGGCGCCAGAGCCGCCCCCTGGCTCCGCTTGAGCCCTTTTAATCCATACGGGTGAACAGATCCCTCAAAAGAGGACAGGAATTCCACAATCCGCCCTCTTTTGCCCCATACCAGTGGCCTATGCCCTCACGCACCGCGACCGTGCGCCGGTGGCAGCGCGGCGTTGTCAGACCGCGTCTGTACGGTGACGACATGGCTGCCCGTACGAAATCCGCGAAGGACCGGCCGTCCTACCGCTGCACCGACTGCGGCTGGACGGCCGTCAAGTGGCTCGGCCGCTGCCCCGAGTGCCAGGCCTGGGGGACGGTCGAGGAGTACGGCGCGCCCGCGGTCCGTACGACCGCCGCGGGCCGGGTCTCCAGCGCCGCGCTGCCCATCGGCGAGGTGGACGTCCGCACGGCCACCGCCCGCTCCACCGGCGTGCCCGAGCTGGACCGGGTGCTGGGCGGCGGTCTCGTGCCCGGCGCCGTGGTCCTCGTCGCGGGCGAGCCGGGCGTCGGCAAGTCGACGCTGCTGCTGGACGTCGCCGCCAAGGCGGCCGACGAGGAGCACCGCACGCTGTACGTCACCGCCGAGGAGTCGGCGAGCCAGGTCCGGCTGCGCGCCGACCGGATCCATGCGCTCAGCGACCACCTCTACCTGGCCGCCGAGACCGACCTCGCCGCCGTCCTCGGTCACTTGGACGCCGTCAAGCCCACCCTGCTGATCCTCGACTCCGTGCAGACGGTCGCCTCCGCCGAGCTCGACGGCGCCCCGGGCGGCGTGGCCCAGATCAGGGAGGTGACGGCGGCCCTCATCCGGGCCTCCAAGGAGCGCGGCATGTCGACCCTCCTGGTCGGCCACGTCACCAAGGACGGCAACATCGCGGGCCCCCGCCTGCTCGAACACCTCGTGGACGTCGTCCTCTCCTTCGAGGGCGACCGGCACGCCCGGCTGCGCCTGGTCCGCGGCGTCAAGAACCGGTACGGAGCGACGGACGAGGTCGGCTGCTTCGAGCTGCACGACGAGGGCATCACCGGCCTCACCGACCCCTCGGGCCTCTTCCTCACCCGCCGCGACGTGGCCGTCCCCGGCACCTGCCTGACCGTGACGCTGGAGGGCCGCCGCCCGCTGGTCGCCGAGGTCCAGGCACTCACCGTCGACTCGCAGATCCCTTCCCCCCGGCGCACCACCTCCGGCCTGGAGACCTCCCGTGTCTCGATGATGCTGGCGGTGCTCGAACAGCGCGGCAAGATCAGCGCGCTGGGCAAGCGCGACATCTACTGCGCGACGGTCGGCGGCGTGAAGCTCTCCGAACCCGCCTCCGACCTGTCCGTCGCCCTCGCCCTCGCGTCGGCCGCCAGCGACACCCCGCTGCCCAAGAATCTGGTCGCGATCGGCGAGGTGGGGCTCGCCGGAGAGATCCGCCGGGTCACGGGCGTACAACGAAGACTGGCCGAAGCGCACCGGCTCGGCTTCACCCACGCCCTGGTTCCGAGCGACCCGGGCCGTGTCCCGGCCGGGATGAAGGTGATCGAGGTGGCCGACATGGGGGCCGCCCTGAGCGTCCTTCCGCGCCGCTCTCGCGCCCAGGCCCCACGGAGTGAGGAGGAGCGCCGGTAGACTTTGCCCTGGTCTCGCCTGTCCACCGCGTACGCGAGGCGAAGTTGACCGTCCCGGGCAGGGGCGGACCCGACCCGTGACCCCCGTGACCGGAGGAGTGCAGTGGCAGCCAACGACCGGGCCTCATCACCCGGAAAGTCCGGCGGAGGCTCCAGCAACTCCGGCTCTGGCAACGAGGCCCAGATCCGCGCCTCGCTGAGCGCCGTCGCCCCCGGCATGGCGCTGCGCGACGGCCTGGAGCGGATCCTGCGCGGCAACACCGGCGGGCTGATCGTCCTCGGCATGGACAAGACCGTCGAGTCGATGTGTACGGGCGGCTTCGTCCTGGACGTCGAATTCACCGCGACGCGCCTGCGCGAGCTCTGCAAGCTCGACGGCGCGCTCATCCTCGACAAGGACATGACGAAGATCCTGCGGGCCGGCGTCCAGCTGGTCCCCGACGCGTCGATCCACACCGAGGAGACGGGCACCCGCCACCGCACGGCGGACCGCGTCTCCAAGCAGTGCCACTTCCCGGTGGTGTCGGTGTCCCAGTCCATGCGCCTGATCGCGCTGTACGTGAACGGAGAGCGGCGGGTCCTGGAGGAGTCGGCCGCGATCCTCTCCCGCGCCAACCAGGCCCTGGCCACTCTCGAACGCTACAAACTCCGCCTCGACGAGGTCGCCGGCACTCTCTCCGCGCTGGAGATCGAGGACCTGGTGACGGTCCGGGACGTCACGGCGGTCGCCCAGCGGCTGGAGATGGTGCGGCGGATCGCGACCGAGATCGCGGAGTACGTGGTCGAGTTGGGCACCGACGGACGCCTCCTCTCCCTCCAGCTCGACGAGTTGATCGCAGGCGTCGAGCCGGAGCGGGAGCTCGTCGTACGGGACTACGTGCCGGAGCCGACGGCGAAGCGGTCGCGGACGGTGGCGGAGGCGCTGACGGAGCTGGACGCGCTCACCCACAGCGAGCTGCTCGAACTGCCCACGGTCGCGCGGGCGTTGGGCTACAGCGGGTCTCCGGAGACGCTGGACTCGGCGGTGTCGCCGCGCGGATACCGGCTCCTCGCGAAGGTGCCGAGGCTGCCCGGGGCGATCATCGAGCGGCTCGTCGAGCACTTCGGCGGCCTGCAGAAGCTGCTGGCGGCGAGCGTGGACGACCTGCAGACGGTCGACGGGGTCGGCGAGGCGAGGGCCCGCTCCGTGCGCGAGGGACTCTCACGGCTGGCGGAGTCGTCGATCCTGGAGCGGTACGTGTAGCTGGGCGCGTGCGGTCGGGGGCGGGGTCGTCGCCGGCGCATGCGGTCGCGGGAGGGGCGTGCCGCAGTGGGGGCCGCCCCCTTGGGCAGGCAGTTAGGGGCGCGGGGAACTGCGCGGCCAGCCACGACGTGCCCGCACAAGGACCACCGGCCCAGCGCCCCCCGCCCGCCCCCGGCTAGTCCTTCTCCAGGGAGATGGAGGCCGGGATCTTCGCCCCGGCCAGTTCCACCACGTACGTACCCGAGGCAACAGCGCCGCCCACCGGCGCCTCGCACTTCGTCGCGTCGCTGCGCGTCCGGTCCCACTCGACCGCGTGCGTCACCGTCGTCTTCGCCGGGATCTGGAGCAGCAGCGACTTCGCGCCCTTGGGGCAGTCCTTCGAGGACCAGACCTTCTCGCTCTCGGCGTTCTTGATGGTCACGGTCGCCGCGTTCGGGCCGAAGTCCATCTTGCAGGCCGCGGCCGAGGTGTTCTTCGCAGCCAGTTCGAACTTCGGGTTCTTGTCGACGGGGACCTGGACCGGGACCGCACGGATCGTCAACTCCAGGGATCCGGGAGCACAGTTGGGGAGCGGTGAGTTCGCCGGGACCTGCTGTCCCGCACCCCCTGCACCCCCTGCGCCACCCGCCCCGCCGCTGCCCGTACCGGCACTGCCCACGCCGCCCGATGCCGCGTCGCCGTCGCCCGTACCCCCGCCGGAGTCGGCCGCTCCGGACGAGGAGCCTGCCGAGGCACTGCCGCCCGTACTGCCGCCGTCCGCACCGCCGTTGCCGCCCGACGTGTCGCGTCCGCCCGGCTCGCCCGGGACCACGGGGCCGGTGCCCGAGGGGCCCGGGGTGATCGAGGCGGCGGGCGAGGGCCCGCCCCCGCCCTTGCCGGTCTTGTCGCCGTCCCCTCCGCCGGAGAGCACGACCCAGAGCACCAGCACCACCATCAGCACCAGCAAGGACAGCCCGACGGCCCTCCGTCGCCAGTAAATGGAGGAGGGGAGCGGCCCGACTGGATTACGCATAGATCCCACGGCCCGAACTCTACGAGAGAAGGGGGCCCAACTCCTGCCCCACCCGCCGCTGTCACAGCATCTTTTGCCGATCATCATTCCGGAAGAGGAGATCCGGTCCCTACTTTCGTCGCGTGCGGTCACGCACAGGAGTCGACGATCGGCGATTGTGAACGGCACCCGTCCATTCCGTAACGTCTGGGGTCATGGACAGCAGCAGCGCGCTCTACCGCGCCATCCTCAACTTCGCGCACTCCACTCCCGGCTGGTTCCAGTACCTCGCCGAGATATGGACGGAGCTGGGCCTGCTGATCTTCGCCGCCCTGTTCCTCGTCGTCTGGTGGCGGGCGCGCGGCGACAGCGCGGCGTCCGTCGCGGTCGCCGTGCTCGCACCGCTGGCGACGGGGGTGATGTACGTGGCGAGCGAGCTGTCCAAGTCGTTCATCGAGGAGGACCGGCCGTGCCGGGCCGTCGCCAGGGCCGCCCGGCCGCTGGTCGAGTGCCCGGCCGTCGGCGACTGGTCGTTCCCCAGCAACCACTCCACCATCGCGGGCGCCGCCGCCGTCGGTCTTGTCCTGGCCTGGCCGCGGCTCGCGGTGTTCGTCGCGCCGATGGCCGTGCTGATGGCGTTCTCCCGGGTCTTCGTCGGCGTCCACTACCCGCACGACGTGCTGGTCGGCCTGCTGGCCGGCGGCATCGGCGCGGGGCTGCTGGTGTGGGGATGCGCACGGCTCGCCCAGGGCGCGGTCATGTGGATGCGGGCGAGCAGCGTCGGTCTGCTGCTCTGGTTCGCGGGCCCGGGCGCCGACCGCCGGTCACGGAGCCTGACATGAGCTTGTCGTACGGCTGTCCGCACACCGTTTCGTGCCAGGATCGGAGGTGCCATGACTGCGACCACTGAGTTCAAGCCCCAGACCACGTCCGCGACCACTACCGCGACCGCGTCCGAGCCCGCTGCCGCACTGCCCGTCCTGCACCCCGACGTCAACATCTGGTTCGAGGGCAATGCCCGCGACCTGCCCTGGAGGCGCCCCGAAGCGGGCCCGTGGGGTGTGATGGTCAGCGAGTTCATGCTCCAGCAGACCCCCGTCAGCCGGGTCCTTCCGGTGTACGAGCAGTGGCTGGCCCGCTGGCCGCGCCCCGCCGACCTGGCCGCCGAGCCCTCCGGCGAGGCCGTCCGCGCCTGGGGTCGGCTCGGCTACCCGCGCCGGGCCCTGCGCCTGCACGGCGCGGCCACCGCCATAACGGAACGGCACGGCGGGGACGTACCGTCCGAGCACAACCAGCTCCTTTCGCTGCCCGGCATCGGCGAGTACACGGCCGCCGCCGTCGCCTCATTCGCGTACGGGCAACGTCACGCCGTCCTCGACACGAACGTGCGCCGGGTGATCGCGCGCGCGGTGACCGGCGTCGAGTACCCGCCGAACGCGACCACCGCCGCCGAGCGCAAGCTCGCCCGCGCGCTGCTCCCCGAGGACACGGCGACCGCGGCCCGCTGGGCGGCTTCCTCGATGGAGCTCGGCGCGCTGGTGTGCACCGCGAAGAGCCCGGAGTGCGGGCGCTGCCCGATCGCCGCGCAGTGCGCCTGGCTGCAGGCCGGGAAGCCTCCGCACCAGGGCCCGGCGCGGCGTACGCAGACGTACGCGGGGACGGACCGGCAGGTGCGCGGGCGGCTCCTCGCCGTACTGCGCGAGGCCGTGACTCCCGTACCGCAGAAGGATCTTGACGCGGTGTGGCACGAACCGGTGCAGCGGGCGCGGGCCCTGGACGGGCTGGTGTCGGACGGTTTGGTGGAGCCGCTGGCGGGCGGCGTCTACCGGCTTCCGCAGAGTTAAACCTCTTCCGGGCAACTCGTCGTTACACAACCGATGGACAGCCGTGCGTCCTCCGAGTGCTCACCCGCACAACCCCGTGACAACGCCTCCGTAACTTCGGATCCACAGGGGCAGACAGTCGGGAACCCCGGCTGGACACGGGACGGAGGCGGTTCGAATGGCGCACGGCGGCGAGGTGCTCGGATTCGAGGAGTACGTACGCACGCGGCAGGAGGCCCTGCTGCGCAGTGCCCGCCGTCTCGTTCCGGACCCGGTCGACGCGCAGGACCTCCTGCAGACCGCGCTGGCCCGTACGTACGGCCGCTGGGACGGCATAGAGGACAAGTCCCTGGCGGACGCGTACCTCCGCCGTGTCATGATCAACACGCGTACGGAGTGGTGGCGGGCCCGCAAGCTGGACGAGGTGCCCACCGAGCAGCTGCCCGACGCCCGCGTCGAGGACGGCACGGAGCAGCGCGCGGACCGCGCCCTGCTGATGGACATCCTCGGAGTGCTGGCGCCGAAGCAGCGCAGCGTGGTCGTATTGCGGCACTGGGAGCAGATGAGCACCGAGGAGACCGCTGCCGCACTGGGCATGTCTGCCGGTACGGTCAAGAGCACCCTGCACCGGGCGCTCGCCCGGCTCCGTCAGGAGCTGGAGAACCGCGACCTGGACGCCAGGGCTCTGGAGCGCGGCGACGGCCGCACGGACGTCGGCAACGGCGGCCACATGCGGGGCGGAGTGCGGGGCGAACGGGGGCAGGAGCGTTGCGCGGCCTAGGCGGCGGTAACAGCAGCGACAGCGGCGGCTGCGGCAGCACGAAGGACGGCGGCAGCGGCAGGGAAAGGTCCCACCGGGGCGTACTGGCGGTGAGCGGAACGGCGATGGCCGGGCTCGCCGCCGTCGGCCTGTTCGCGGTCTCCTGCAGCGCGGGCGGCACGGGCACCCGCGACGAGGGCCCGGCTCGGTCCGACCCGGTCGCCGCGAAGGTCAACCCGACGCCGAAGGCCACGGAGTCGATGCCCACGGCGCAGCCTCCCCGGCGGATGGACCCCGTCGAGCTCCTCAGGAACGACCCGAAGGTCAGCGAGTCCGTGAAGCGCGACCTCAAGCCGTGCGTGAAGAACACGGACATCTACCCGGTCGACGCCTCGTACGGCAGGGTCACCGCGAACAGCACGGACGACGTCGTGATCAACGTGATGACCTGCGGCGACGCGGTCGGGATCGGCTCCTACGTGTTCCGCGAGGAGAATGGGCGGTACGCGAACGTCTTCGTGGCCGAGGAACCCGCCGTGTACGCGGAGATCGACCGGGGCGACCTGGTGGTGACCCGTCCGGAGTACAAGCAGGGCGATCCGGTGGCGTTCCCGTCCGGCGAGGTGGTCGTGACGTACCGCTGGGCCGGGCACAAGTTCACCGAGCACGACAGGGTGGAGAACAGCTACAGCAAGGCCGTCGGCGGCGGCGACAAGAACGGCGAGGAGCAGAGCACGGAGCAGAAGGACCTGGAGCAGAAGGAAGCGGCGAAGCGGAAGGCCGCGGGCGAGCAGAAGTCCCCGCAGGAGCCCTCCGTTCCCTCTGCACCCCGCACCGCGACCCCCTCCGTACCGCGCACCGCGACGCCGTCCCAGGACTGACCGAGAGAGCAGAGAGCAGCGCATGGCCGATACCCACGTCCTGTTCGTCGAGGACGACGACGTGATCCGCGAGGCGACCCAGCTGGCGCTGGAGCGGGACGGTTTCACCGTCACCGCGATGCCGGACGGCCTGTCGGGTCTTGAGGCGTTCCGCGCGCAGCAGCCGGACATCGCGCTGCTGGACGTGATGCTGCCGGGGATGGACGGGGTCAGTCTGTGCCGCCGCATCCGTGACGAGTCGACCGTGCCGGTGATCATGCTGTCCGCGCGGGCCGACTCGATCGACGTGGTGCTGGGCCTGGAGGCGGGCGCCGACGACTACGTGACGAAGCCTTTCGACGGTTCGGTGCTGGTCGCCCGCATCCGTGCGGTGCTGCGCCGCTTCGGTCACGCGTCGGGCGGCGGCGCTCCGGAGCCGGTGGCGGGCGCCGACGGCGGCGGACTCCTGACCTTCGGTGAGCTGGAGGTCGACACGGAGGGCATGGAGGTCCGCAGGAACGGCGAGCCGGTGGGTCTCACGCCGACCGAGATGCGGCTGCTGCTGGAATTCTCCTCCGCGCCGGGCACGGTGCTCTCCCGCGACAAGCTGCTGGAACGGGTCTGGGACTACGGCTGGGGCGGCGACACCCGTGTCGTGGACGTCCACGTGCAGCGGCTGCGTACGAAGATCGGCCAGGACCGGATCGAGACGGTCCGCGGCTTCGGCTACAAGTTGAAGGCGTGAGTCCGGTCCGATGAGGAACACCGCATGAGGCACTCCGTACGAGGCACTCCCGATGAGCCACCCCGCATGAGGCTCCGCATGAGGCACTCCGCATGAGGCGCTTCTCCCTGCGCACCGGCATCCGCTGGAAGATCAGCTGCGCCATCGCCGCCGTCAGCGCGCTCATCGCCGTCGCGCTCAGCCTCGTCGTGCACAATTCCGCCCGGGTCTCGATGCTCGACAACGCCCGTGACCTGCAACTGGAGCGTCTCCAGTTCGCGCAGCGGCTGTACGAGTCGTCCCGCGACCCGAAGGTCGGCTCCAAGCTCAACGACCCGGAGCTGCCCGCCGAGCTGCGCGCCAAGCTGGCGCACGGCCGTCGCGCCACCCACGTCCAGGAGGACCCGAACGGGGTGCCCGAGGTGTGGGCCGCGGTCCCCTATCCCGGCCACGACATCCTCTCCCTGCACACCCGCTTCCCCAACAACGCCGCCGTCGTGAAGGATCTCGACCGGTCCCTGGTGATCGCCTCGGTCGCCGTGGTCCTCGGTGGCTCCGTGCTCGGCATCCTCATCGGCGGCTCCATCTCGCGCCGCCTGCGCAAGGCCGCGTCCGCCGCCACCGACGTGGCGCACGGCAATACGCAGGTACGGGTGCTGGACGCGATCGGCGGTGTCGTGCGGGACGAGACCGACGACCTGGCCCATGCGGTGGACGCCCTGACCGACGCCCTCCAGGAGCGCGTCGAGGCCGAGCGCCGGGTGACCGCCGACATCGCGCACGAGCTGCGCACCCCGGTCACCGGGCTGCTCACCGCCGCCGAACTGCTGCCGCCCGGCCGCCCCACCGAGCTCGTACGGGACCGGGCGCAGGCGCTGCGGACGCTGGTCGAGGACGTACTGGAAGTGGCGCGTCTCGACAGTGCGGCCGAGCGGGCCGAGATGCAGGAGATCGCGCTCGGCGAGTTCGTCTCGCGCCGGGTCGCGTCGCTGTACCCCGACGCACTCGTCACGGTCGTGCACGAGAGCCATGTGAACACCGATCCGCGCCGGCTGGAGCGCATCATCGGCAACCTCCTCGGCAACGCCGCCAAGCACGGGAAGCCCCCGTTCGAGGTGTCCGTCGAGGGCCGGGTCGTGCGGGTGCGTGACCACGGCAAGGGCTTCCCCACGGATCTGCTGCGCGAGGGGCCGAGCCGGTTCCGTACCGGGTCCAGCGACAGGGCGGGCCAGGGTCACGGCCTCGGCCTGACCATCGCCGCAGGTCAGGCCAAGGTGCTCGGGGCGAGGCTGACGTTCCGCAACGCACAGGTGGACGGCGGGGCGATCGCCGTCCTGTGGCTTCCGGAGCACGCGCCGACGGCGACGGGGAGCTTCCCGATCGTCAACCTGGCGGATCTGCCACCGCGCCGGAGGTAGACCTGCCGCTCCGGTGCTTCCGGTACGGGGAAGGGGGCCCGCAGCGTGTTGCTG
>NZ_JBSGZD010000169.1:0-15797 GCF_053610825.1 Streptomyces sp. NPDC054863
ACGAATCCGGGCCGCTCCGCGACCCGGGGCCGGCGCTTCGCTCCGGCGGGCCCGATCGCTCCGCGATCCGGCCTTGCGGCCCCTGCTTCGCAGTGACCTTGGCTGGCTACGGGGTTGGGGCGGGTCTGCTGTCACCTGCGGACTGAGTGGGGGTCAAGGGGAAGGCGGCGGGTGCCGATTCTGCCCCGGAGTGCCGTCCCGAACAGGGCCCGGGATTCGGCTGCTGCTCGGTGGGTGAGGTTTCACCGTAGCAGACCCGACCCCCTCCGCACTAGTCCTTGCAAGGGTAGTGAGTCAAACTTCTGTGTCAGGGTAGGCTATGTGATGAGCGGCCACCCCCGGAGCGTCCGTGAGGGTCTGGAGAAAGAGACTCGGTGAGTGGCTTGTAAAGCGCCCGGATAAAGCCTCTGCACGATCTCCTGGTGGCCACCATAACCGAATTCTGTACCACCCGGGATGCCGTTCCGGTTCATCCGTCGAATGCAGGTCGTGAAGGAACTGGTCATGTCAGGGAATCCGCTGTTCCCGCACCAAAAGGAAGCGGTCGACGAGTCCCGCGGGGCCCGGAGGGCGTTCCCGGTGCCGGCCACATCGCGGCAGCAGCTGCTCCCCGCCAGCCCGGATCGGGCTGGGTGATCGCCTTACGCGCCCGTATCCGTGACGGCGGGGGTACGGCGATCAGCCCGAGTGGAGCCCTGTGGACGCCATACCGGGGCGCAACCGGCCACCCCTCCCTCGCTGCTTGCTGTCCTTCTCGCCCCGAAACAGCCGCAGACGCCGACGCGCCCGGCCACGGAGGCTTACGGAGCTGGGCGGTATGTAGCTCAGCCAAGGGCCTGGTGATGTGTTGAGAAGCGACTGTCAGCAATGTCGATCAGCCGTCGAAAGGAAGCTGCGTGAAAGGGTCAGATGTTGTGCGGCGTGCGGAGGTACAGGAGCTGGACGGCCGCCAGGCCGTACGGCGGAACCGACCACGAGGGCCAGCCACTCCTGCTGGTGCTTGTCCGCGTCCCCTCCCGAGGCAACGCGAGACTCAGAGCCGTTGCTGCCGTCCCCTACCGGTTGATGGTCACCGGGTTGCACGCGAAGCCGCCTCTGCCACGACGGCGTCCCGGCCGCAGATGGCCGACTACAGGACAAACGGTTAGAGCGGTTTGGCATCAGTGCAGGTCAGATGGGGTATCGAGTGCTGTTTTGGGCTATTCGTATGTCACTTTGGGAGGCACCTTTCCCCTAGAGGGGAAATGGTCGAGACCTCTTAGATCGTCATCTCGGCGTGCGTGGTGGCGAGTTGGTTTCCCCCGCAGGGGAAACGATCAGGTACGGTCGGGCGATACAACGTTCCCCCGTGGGGGAAACCCCGAGGTCAGGAGCGGTATGGTTCGGCGGCGGCCCGCAGCGAACACGGCGACCGGTGAGTTCCTGCAGTTGGCCCTCCTCTCCGAGGAAAGGGCGTACAGCTGGGGGCAGGGCGGTCGTCACGAGAACGTGTCCAAGGTGCTGGCGGGGGCGGTGTGGAAGAAGGGCAGCGGGTACACCAAGAACGACAAGCTGGTCTTCGGCTACTACCTCTGGCACTCGCCCCCGGGAGACGACCCGCTGCGGGAGAGTTTCCGGGAGATCGGCGAGAACCTGGAGTTGCGCCCGACTGCGGTGAGCAAATCGGTGGGTAACCTCAACCGTGGAGGATTCCTCCTGGAGGCAGAGGCAGTGGGCCGGGTGACGTTCTACAAGGTCAACCCACGAGTGGCTTACGACGGCTCCTCCGACCAGCAGCGCCGGGCGACCAAGACCGCACGGCACCCCGTGACCACGTGTCCACCGGAGACGAAAGAGGCGGCTTCATGACTGCGCCAGCTCCCGAGCTCGGAACCCGCTACATGGAGGCCGCCGAGCTCAACAACCTCCTGCTGCGTACGCAGTTCAAGCAGGGCGCGGACCTCAAGGTCCTCATGTACTTCGCGACCGCCGTCCCTGTCGGGCACCCGGTACGGAGCACTGCGACCGAGATCGGCCGCCTGGTCGGGCTGAGCACGACCAGCGCCTCGCGCAGCATCGGCCGGCTCGTCGAGAACGAGTGGCTCCAGCTCTCCTACACCGCGGCCGGTCTCCGGTTCTACCGTCTCGGCACCCGGGCCACCGGCGAACAGCCCGCCCCGGCGCCCTTGCGGGGTCCTGAGAGGCCGCTCGCGGTCATTCACAACCTCCGCGGCCCCGGCAAGCCCTAACGGCCCCACAGTCGCTCCTGGCGCTGCCTCCCCCTGCACGGCGCTGCACTCCGGTGCAGCGCCGTTGCTGCATGCGCTGCACACACGCGTACATCCTTCCCATCCAGGGGAAAGTCGCAGGTGGGACCGCCTGCACTCCGGTGCTGCACGGCGCTGCAGTAGGGCGTGGGACACCAAAAACGCGTACATCTTTCCCCTCTAGGGGAAACGGTCGCATTGGTGCAGGTCAACCGCCTGGTCAACCGCTGCACGTCCTGCTGCACCCGCTGCAAACATGCAGCAGCGCCCGCCCTGCTGCCCGGGGAGCGTACATAGTTCCCCTCTGGGGGAAACGTCGAAGTCCCGGCCTCGCTGCACGAGCAGCACCCTTGTGCCGCAAGGGTTCTGCACCCCCTGCTGCCCTACGAGCAGCAGTGCAGCAGGAACGTGCAGCGGGTGCAGCAGGCGTGCAGGGCTGCATTGCAGGTCAGTCCAGGTCGACGCTCGCCAGGGTCACGGCCAGGACCAGGTAGGGGATGGCTTCCACGCACCGCTCCGCCGCCGTACTCGGGTCGGAGGCGTCGGCGGCGGTGTGCAGCGCCACCAGTCCGGTCAGCACGGTGGAGTCGAGCGCTGCGTCGAGGACTTCGTCCACGGCGAGCTCGCCGCCGGCTGCCAGTTCACGCACCAGGGCGACTGCCCGTTCTGTGTCGTGCCGCCACTGTGCCGCCACCGCGTCGCCCGCGCTGATCAGGTCCACGTCGGCAGCCTGCTCGGCCGTCGGCAGTGGCATGCCAGGTAGCCCGGGATCCGCCAGCAGGCTCTGCGCCCGCGCCACGGCGTACCGCGCGGAGTAAGTGCGCGCGGCGGCCTTCTGCTCCCGCGCGACCGCGGCCGGCCACCGGTCCTCGTCCTGGCCGCGGGCGTGGTCCAGCGCGAGGGCGGCCGTGAGAGCGACCTTCTTGATCGGCATGAGGTCCACCGGCACGGCCTCCTGGGCAGGAGGAGCGGTGGCGATCGGCGAGAACACCGCGCTGGCGGCTTCGGCGCTCGCGCCGATCAGCTCGGTCAGGGCGGCGATAAGCCGTACGTGGCGGCGGCGACGAGCGGGTAGATCCAGGCGGTCCGGTGCGGTCATTCCCCGCACTATGCCGCGCGAGGATCACCCGGCGGGGCCCTTTCGGTCGATCCACCGGCCCGCACTGACGGACACACTCGGTGACCATCGCATACGTGCGTCATGTCAAATCACAAGTGTCACGCTCGGGCCTCAAAGGGCTTCCAACGGGCCCTCACGGAATCAAAATGCGAGCCAAACGGACATATTTTTGATGGCGTGACACTTTTGATCTTACTTGGAGAGAGGGCGTGACAGTGACGCTCTGTCAGCGTGACGCCGGGTCCGGCTCTTTCCGGAGGGAGACGCTCTCTGCGGCTCAGACCTCGATGTAGGCGATGACCACGACGGTGCGGAGCACGGTGACCCAGTACAGGAGGCGTACGTGCTCCAACTCGTCGGTGTACTGGCGCAGCTGGGGGCCGGCGGTGTCGCCGGGGATCGGATCGCCGATGTCGGGGTCGACGGAGACGACGACCAGGGCGCGGTCCAGCGCGTGGATCTCCGCCTCGTCGGTGACGTTGTCCAGCTGCTTCGCGGCGGCGCCGGAGAAGGCGATCCGTGCGCGCCGCGGGCCGTGCTGTGGGGGCATCAGGCGACGGCCGGGCGCTGTGCGGCGAGGCGGGCGAGGTGGGTCTCCCGCAGTTCCTCCCAGGAGTGCTCCGGGTCGGGCAGCCCGTTGTTCGCGATGTCCTCCAGGACGGCGGCGAACTGGTCGGCGTCCTTGCGGGTCTTGGCTGCGAACGCGCGTACCGCGTCGGCGGTCGCGGGCTCCAGGTGCTGCTGGGCGGCGTCAGGGGTGGGGGCCGGCTGTTCGCTCATCGAGGACTCCCGGAGGGCAGGACTGGCTGTCTCCACCACGGTAGCGCCGTGCTGGGGCCGCGGGCCCCGGTGCTGGAGAACTGGGACACGCGGCACCGAAGTCGGCCCGCGTCAGGGCCTCGACCACAGGTCGGTTCCGGCGGGAGCGGGCCGAGTACACAGTTCGAGTACACAAGTACACACATACACAGGTCGGCCTTCTACCTGCGGAAAACAGGGGTGCGGTACACAGGTCGAGCGCGAGTACACAGGTCCGGAGCCGCTCGCGGCAGACAGGCCGCGGTGCCCCGGCCACGTGGTGCCCGGGGCCCGGAGTGCGCAGATCGACCGTGGGCTCAGGCGTTCTTCCAGCCGTCGCGGAACTGCTGCTGGGCCTCCAGGGAGTTCTCGGCGCTCTCCCTGCGCGCGTACAGAATCCGCCATGCGGTCCTCTCAACATCCTGGAGCCACAGGCCCCCGATCCAGTCGGGCGAGGAGCCCCACATGCCGGCTTCTTCGAGGGCTTCGCCGATCACTGTGCTGGCGGCTTTGCGCTGTGGCGCGCTCATCTCCGACAGGGCGGTGATCAGCTGGTCGGCCAGGGCCTTGCCATCGCCCTGCAGGGACCGCAGCACCTGGCCCCTGATGTTGCCGGGCAGGAAGATGTGGTTGCCCGACGCCTGCCACAGCTTGAACCAGAAGTCATGAGGTTCATCGGAGGGAAGCGGCAGCCCGCCCACCAGCGAGACCAGGTGGGCGGTGGCCGCGTACTCCTCGGAGTGCACCATCGCCAGCATCGCGATGTCGGCGATCCGCTCCACGTCGAGGCCGCCGGCATTGAAGTCCGGGGTCAGGTTCAGGTGCTGGCGTAGGTAGGCCGTCAGGGATTCCGGCTGCCGGATTTCAGGGACCATCAGAGTTCTCCTCAGAACGAGGGCCGGGCGATCCAGGCCCACGGCCCTTGATCGTTCCCGACGGGTTCTGCCTCCGTTCGTGTTCAGGCATAAATGGCTTGGAGTCACCTGTTGGAGGGCCTCTGCCGGAACCACCTCCCAGCTCTGCCCCACCTCCCAGCTCTCCTCCCAGGACCACTCTCACCAGGCAAAACAGGGGGGCTACCTCCCAGACATCACAGGTATAAGGAACATTTCGCCTTTGGTCTCTCAGCTGTCTCCCAGCCTTTGATCGGGGCTGGGAGGTCACTCATGGTGATCTGCCGGGCGGAGGTCGGATGGTTGTGGTGCTCGCCGCGAATCACGGCCGCGCTGTCGCGTCTTGGCTGGCGCTGCGTTCGGCGTCGAGGCTGGCGCGGTAGGCGCGGGCGATCAGCGCGTTGACGGCGAGCGCGGCTTCGGGGTCGGTGTACGGCAGGCGCTCGATCATGCCCTCCTCCCCCGGCGCCAGGCTGTCGAGGAGGCCGGCGGTGGCGAGCGTGCGCAGCAGCGCGTGCCGTAGAACGTCCGGAGCGAGGGCTGCCCGGCGGGCTGTTTCGGCTTCTTCCTCGTGGCGGCGCTGGTCGGCGGCGAGTTGCTCCTGGTGCTCGCGGTCGCGGTCGGCGGCAGCCTCGTCCTGGACCACGGAGTCGGCCGCCGGGTCGTACACCGCGTCGGTGCCGGAGAGAAGCCGTTCGATCCGCTGCCATTCCGCCAGTTCGGCCGGCCCTCGTTCGTCGGTGGCCAAGTCCTCGTGCCGGGAGGCGATGCGGGCGTCGATGAGTGCGCCGTCGAGCGCGTCCTGGACCTCTGTGTGCGTCATGCCCCGCGCCCGGCGCCGCACCGAGGAGCGGCCGATGCGGGCGGGGTCGACGGGGCGGCGCTCTGTGCGGGGTGTGGGAGCGGCGAACGGTTCCCGGGGGCGTCGGTAAGTGCTCATGCTGGCCTCTTGATTTCGTCAGAGGGAAGGGGAGAGACGGATGGGGATTGGAATTCGTTGCGTCGGTTATAGCAGTCCGAATGCCGTGGTGAACAACGGTGGGAACTGCCGACTACGGGCAGCAGAGGTGATCGCGGAGTTCATTCAAATTCTTTGAGATAGGTCCTGATTGGGGGGGAATGGGCTCCGAGATCGCTGCTCGAAACCCCTCGAAGTGCGCCCTCCCGTCACCGATCCGTGCCCTCTGTGCGCGCAACTTCCGTGGTCAGAGGGGAAGTTGGGGCAGGGTGCGGGCGGGCGGTGGTTGAAGAATCATGACCGAACCTCTTGCATGAACTTTCGTGCAGGGGGTACTTTTCGTTTGCACGAACTTTCGTGCAGCGACTGAGGGGGGATCCCATGCTCAGCACGATCATCGCCATCGCCGGGACGCTGCTCGGGGCCATCGTGGCCGGAGTGATCCAGCGTGCGAACGCCACCAGGAACCACCAGGAGGCGCAGGCCGTCCAGCTGCGCCGCGACAAACTCACTGTCGTCGCCGACCTCGCCGCCGCGCTCGCCGAACTCCGTGCCGCAATGTGGAGGCGAGGCGAGGCGGTTCTGGCCGGGGCCTCCCGGGAGCGGGTCGAGGAACTGGAGGCGCGCGTCCACGAGACCCGGGCCGCGGTGACCCGCCCGCTGGTCGCCCTCCAGATCCTCATCACCGACCGGGCAGTCCAGAGCGCTGCCGACAACATGGCCGAGGCGACGTACCGCCTTCGTGACGCCGAGACCACCGAGGAGCTGAACACTTTCCGGCTCGGTGCCGCGCGCGCCCACGAACGCTTCGTCACCGCGGCCGGCGCCTACCTCAAGGCCGCCTGACCGCCGCCTTCTTCCCCCACTCGAAAGAAGAACGAACGACATGACCGTCAGCTACCGCTCTGGAGAGCAGGCCGCCGAGCCCGGCGGCCTGGACATCGTCATCAGCCTCACCCCCACGCAGGCCAGGGCCCTCGGAGACGACGCCGCCAGGATCGCGGGCTGGACCGACACCGCCTTGTGGATCATTGCCCTCATGCGGTCGCGCCAGACGCCGGACGGCACCCCGTACGTCCCGGGCGTGACCGACTACAGGGATGCCATCAATGCCCTGGAGCTCCACCTCATCCCTGCCCTGGGAGGGGTCAGGAACGCTTCGGTCCGTGCCCACACCGAGGGCGGAGCCACCATCCAGGAACTCGCCGACGCGATGAACATCTCCCGCTCGACAGCTCAGTCCCGGCGCGAGGTGCTCGCCAGGAAGTCCCCCGGCGACTGGGAGAAGTGGGCCACGGACCCGGCGCCGCGGGCCGCGCAGGCCCAGGACAGCTCCGGCGTGTCCAGCGACGAATGACACACCCCCTTCCGTGAGCGATTCGACCCAGCCCCGATCCATCCGGAGGAAGATCCAATGAACAGCAAGCAGAGCGAGACCACTGAGAGCATCCCCGTCGGACGACGCGACTGGTCGGTGTCCTGGCCGCAGTACACGCCCGTGGACATCACCCCGCCCGAGCTGCGGCCGGAGGCGCTGGTTCGGGAGGTTCCGACCTGGGCCGAGGGTGCGGCAACCCCCCAGGACGTGATCGACTGGGACGAGCGCCGGGCCGTTGCGCTGGTCCCGTTCAGCCTCGACGCTCGCGGTTGGCCGCTGCACCCGGCCGGCCGTACCGGCTACACCGGCCGGAACCTGGGCCGATGGGGAGAGAACCAGGCGGCCGACCCAATCGTGGTCGCGGGCGTTGGGGCCGGGCGGCGGATCCTGCTGATCACCCGGGCGGACATCGAGGTGGAGGCGATCCCCGGCGGGATGGTCGATCCCGGCGAGACCGCCCCGGCCGCCCTGATCCGCGAGCTGCGGGAAGAGACCGGCGTCGACCTCGCGGGCCACCAACCCATCATCCTGGGCAGGGACTTGGTGGACGACTGGCGGGCCTCGGATCATGCGTGGGTCGCCTCCACCAGTGCCCTGTACGTCCTGCCCGCCACCGTCACCGCGACGGCCGCCGATGACGCCCTGGAAGCGACCTGGTTCCCGGCCTCCTCGCTTGCCGCCCTGGAGACCGCCATCGAGGAGGCAGGGCGGACCCTGTACGCCGCACACCGCCCCCTGATCGCACGCGCTCTGGCCCACCTCGACCGCTAACCGCCCCCACAAGCAGGGAGACCACCCGCCATGGCCCAGCAGATCACCGTGACCACTGTCAGCGGCGAGACCATCCAGACCAGCACCACTGACCCGGACACCGCTCGTTGCTACGAAGACCTGCCGTTCACCAGCGACCACGTGGTCTCCGTCGACGTCACCGTCACCGTCACCGAGGACTGACTCCACCTGCAGAGGGCGGCCGGACGCAGTGAGGTGTCCGGCCGCCTCTCCACCCCGCAACCGACAGCGAGCCAAGAACCCTCGTGCGAAGGAACAATGCTGTGCCACAACCGCTGACCGACGCGGAGCGCCAGGACGTCCTGGCGCAGCGGATCCTGCCGGCCTGGACGGCGCGTGCCGTCCGGCAGGACCGGCCGGTGCGGGTCTACGTCGCCGGGCAGCCCGGCAGCGGCAAGACCACCTTCGCGGACCTGGTGCAGGGCGCACTCGACGGGCGCGGCCGTGCGGTTCGTATCGGCAGCGACCTCTACAAGGCGGAACACCGCGACTACGCCGAGCTCCTGGCCGCCGACGTGCGCTCCGCGGGAACCGGGGTGCGCGCCGACACCCGCCGGTGGCAGGCGCAGGTGGAGGCGCACGTGCGCGCCCACCGTCTCGACGCGGTCATTGAGACGGCCCTGGCCGATGTGGAGGAAGTACGCGCCAACACGGCGGCGGACCGCAGCTCCGGGGCCCGCATCGAGCTCGTGGTGGTGGCCGCGCCGTGGGCGCTGAGCCAGTTCGGGTTACTCGCCCGATTCCTCGCCGGCGCGGTGGACGGGCCGGGCGGCCGGTACGTGTCCTGGGAGAACCACGACACCTGCGCGGAGAGGCTGCTGGAGTGCCTGGCGGTGATCGAGGACGAGGGCCTGGCCGACCGGGTCGCGGTCGTGCGCCGGGACGGCGCGGTGCTGTACGACAACGAACTCACCGCAACCGGCTCCTGGCGCCGCGCGCCCGCTGCCCGGCAGGCGGTGTCGGCCGAGTGGGAACGGCCGTGGACGGCCCGAGAGACCTCCCAGTTCTTGCAGGACCTCGCGCTCACCGAGCGGCGGCTGCACACCGCGCCCATGCCCGAGGACAGCCGGCTCGCGGTCCAGCGGGACGTCGCGCGGGCGGCAGCGCTCGCCGAACCGGTACGCCGTACCGCGCAGGCGATCCGTACCGCGCCGGGCGTCGACTACCACCGGCTCTCCCCGGCCGAACACCTCTGGACTTTCGACGAGCTGATCGTGCCGTCCTACCTGCGCGACATCACCACCCAACAAGAGCCGGTGGCCGTGTACGTGATGGGGCCGCCCGGAGCGGGCACGGCGCAGGCGGCCCGCCTGGCCGGGCGTGCCCTGCGCGAACACGGGCGGCGGCCCGTGAGGATCGCCCCCGGGCGCTTCCACGCCATGCACCCGGACTACCTCAGGCTTCTGCAGGACGAGCCGCGCACCGCCACCACCCGCATTCGCGCCGACTGCATGGCGTGGCAGGAGCGGGCCGAGGCGTACGTGCGGGCGCAGCGCGGCGACATGGTCATCGAGATCGCCCCCGACGACGCTGCCGAGTTCAGCGCGGGTGTGGCCCGTTCCCGGCGGGCCGGCTACCGGGTCGAGCTGGTGGTGCTGGCGGTGCGGGCGGCGGACAGCCGCCAGGGCGCGGCCTCCGTTTATGCCCAGGTGACCCGGGGCGGCATGCCCGCCTCCTACCAGAGCGTCGCCGGGCACGACCGGTGCTTCGCCGCCGTCACCGCCTGCCTCGCCGCCGCCGAACACGGCGGGGACGTCGCCGCGGTGACGGTCCTGGACCGCGGCGGCGACGTCCTCCACCGCAACACCCGCACCTCCAACGGGCAGTGGGCGGACGAGCCGGGCGCGGTGCAGGTACTGGCGGGTGAACGGCAGCGCCCGTACACCGAGCAGGAGGCCGACGCGTTCCATGTCCGCCAGGAGCAGCTGCGCCGGGCGCTGCCGCAGTACCGGGCGGAGCTGGTCGAGACCGCCCAGCTCGCCCGGCTCCTCATGCCCGGACCGGGACGGCACCACGGGCACGGCGGGCGTACCCCGCTGGCCGTACTGCCGCCGCCGGGCGGGCGCCGCGCTTATGAGCCGGTCAGTTCCCTGTACTGCGCTTCGTAGCGGGCGGCGATGCGCTCCGTCTCGGCCGGGTCGGCGTCCGCGAGGGCCTCTTGGTCGTCCTCGCACGCCCGCTGGGCCGCCGCCAGGGCGGCAATGCGCTCCGTGTCGGGGGCGGGAGCACGGCGTTCGTCGCGGATCTGCTGGCCGTACCAGGCGATGACCCGGCCCACCGCCGCCAGCGCGGCCTCATATCCGGCCGAGACGGCCAAGGCGTCGGAGGGGGCGGGGGTGTGCTCTGCAGGGTGGTCCGGATCGTGCACGGGGAACCGCCTTTCGTGATCGGTGAGAAAAGATCATCTTCCGCGCCCGGGGGCGGGTGCCCCAAGGCAACAGGCCCGCACCCGGGCAACGGAACCCCGCAGGTCTGCGCCGTTTCACCGGGGCGCCCTGCCCAACTGGACTGAGGCGCCGTTAGGTTGGGGGCTCGGGCGATTACGTGGGGGTTTGCTGTGTCAGGTCGGAATCCGGATCTCCGGGCGCTCTTCAGCTCGAACAACCGCCACCTGGGAGCGGCGGAGGCGTTCACCAACCGGCAGGACCAGTGGGCCATCCTGGCCGCCGCGCTCACAGAGCACCTGCACCGCATCACCGACCGGACGTTCAACGTCGAGGACCTCGAAGCGCCGCGGAACAACGTGCTGGTCTTCCACGGCGTCGGCGGCATCGGCAAGAGCACCCTGTCCCGCAAGATCGAGGCCACTCTCGCCGACCAGCAGCAGCGGCCCGCCCAGTGGGGCGCGCCGGCCTGGCCGAGCGGCCCGCGCATGCTGCCGGTCCGTATCGACCTCGCCCGCTCGGCCGGCGCGGACTTCGAGCACATCATCCTGACCCTGCGCGTCGCACTGGCCGAACTCGGCCGCCCCCTCCCAGCCTTCGACCTGGCCTTCCGCCGCTACTGGGAGCACCAGCACCCCGGCGACCCGCTGGAGGAGTACCTGCGCCGCAACAATCTCGCCGCGAAGTTCGGCAAGGGGTTGCCGCAGCAGATGCAGTCCGCGCTTTCCGACGTCGCCCAGGCCCTGCTGCTCCCGGGCACGGTGGGCACTGTGGTCGGTGCGGTGACCGGCTCCCTGGTCGGCGCGCTGCGCGAACGGCGCCAGACCGTCCGCGCCCTCGCCGGCTGCGCCCGCCTCGCCGACCTCCTGGAGACGGAGCCCGACCTCGATGCCCTCGCCTATTACCCGCACGTTCTGGCCTGGGAGATCGACCAGCTCCCCGCCGACAAGAAGGTGGTTCCGGTGGTCCTGCTGGACACCTTCGAGGACACTGGCGACCGCACCCACCGCGACCTGGAGCGCCTCCTCCAGCGCATGGTGTGGCTGATGCCGAACGCGTTCTTCGTCGTCACCGGCCGCTCCCGCCTCCAGTGGGCCGACCCTGCCCTCGAAGGGCAGCTGGATTTCACCGGCCCGCACGCCTGGCCCGGCCTCGCCGCCCACCACGTCCCGCTCCCCCGCCCCCACACCGGCACACCGGTGGGCCGGCAGATCCTGATTGGCGACTTCAGTTTGCAGGACTGCGAGGGCTACCTCGCCCGCCGCCTCACCCACAACGGACAGCCCCTGATCGGCGCCGACCTGCGCTCCGTTATCGCCCAGCGCTCGCACGGCCTGCCCCTGTACCTCGACCTGGCGGTGATGCGCATCCTGGAAATCCGGCGCACCGGACGCGAGCCCGTACCCGGCGACTTCGACGGCGACTTCCCCGCTTTGATCGCCCGCACCCTCCAGGACCTCACCCCCGACGAGCGGCACGTTCTGCGCGCCGTCACCCTCTTCGACGCCTTCGACGTCGCCCTCGCCACCCAGGCCGCCGGCCTCACACACGAAGCCGCCGCGGTCCGGCTCACTGAGCGGCCCTTCGTCCACAAGGATGACTTCGCGCTGTGGCCGTACCACCTGCACGCCTTGATCCGCTCCACGCTGCGTAGCGCCGACGACGCGGCCGACGACCGGTGGACCCCCGTCGACTGGCAACAGGCCGCCGGCCGCGCATTGGCCGCCCTCGGCACCCAGTGCGCCGCGCACACCGGGCACAGCCGACGACATCTCGTCGGCTGCCTGCGCCAGGGCCTGGCCCTCGCCAGGGACTTTGACCTCGACCTCGGCTGGCTTTCCGACGCCGCCTGGGCCTACGTCAGTGACTGGGTGTGGGAACCCGTTGCCCCGCCCTCCCCGCACGCTCAGGACCAGGTCCGCCTGGAGACGGCGGCCGAGGTCCTGGTCGAGCTGCTCAGCGCGCTTGCCCGCCGTCAGCACGAGCACCGCGAGCGCACCGTGGAACGGCTCCACGCCGTTGTCGACACCGGCCTGCTGCCCCACGATCTCCACGACATGGCGGTCTACTACCTCGCCAAGGCCCAGCGCGACCTCGGTCTGCGCGACGCTTCCGCCCGGGGCATGCAGCACGTCGCCGAGGGCGGTGGCCGCCTCGCCCCCGACGCCCGGCGCGGACTCGCCCACCTCGCGCGCCTCGCCGGCGATTTCCCCACCGCCCTCGACACCGCGGCAACCCTCGGGTGGGAGGGCCGCCACCACCGCGTCCTGGGCGACGTGTGGTGGGTCCAGGGCGACATGAACCGCGCGGCCACGGAGTACGAAGCCGCACGCACCGAGGCCGAGGAACACGGCGTCGCCGGAGAGGCGGCCACCTCACAGGCACAACGCGCCTTCACCCTCGCCTTCACCGACCCGGCACGCGCCGACGACGAACTCGCCCTCGCCGACCAACTCCTCACGGGCCTCGACCTCCGGGCCACCACCCTCACCACCCGCATCGCCGCCCTGATCCGCGATGCCGGAACCACGAACGGTTTCGACGACCGCGTCCACCAGCTCCGCACCGACATCGACGCCGCAGGACTCACCTCCGCCGCCCCGACGCTGGAACTGGCCGCGTGCTTCCACCACGCCGTCCAGGGCGCCCACGACGCCCTGACCGCGGGCATCAGCCGACTGCGGGAACTCACCTCCGGCGGCGATTACACCTACTACGTCGACATCGCCCACTTCATGGGCGGCCTTCCCCTCGACGCCTCATCCCACGCTCGATGGATCGACGGTCCGCAACGCACCCGTGAACGGTGGCAGGCGCTGGTGGTGGATCGGCGCGTGCGCCTGCGGCCGTAGAAGCGTGTTCATCCTTCCAACTCGCCCTGGGGCCCACCCGATACGTGCCCGCGACGCACAGGCGGACGGCGTTCCGCCGGGATGAGCACAGACACGGCCCAGCGCCCATAGATTGGGGCGCGATCAGGGCAGATGTGGCGTGGCGAGGAGAGCAGCGTGGAGAACGAACGAGACCAGGGGCAGCGTGCCCCGTGGACGGATCCAACAACGTCCCCGCCTGCGGCTCCGCCGCCACCCGCAGGCCCCCCTCCCGTGCCTTCGCAGGCCCCGCCGGTGACTGCCCCGTTGGTCGCATGGCTGCGGATGCCCCGGCCCGAGGCCGATCCAGGTATCTGGCGTTGCGGCTACCAGCCCCGGGCCGCGGAGGATCCCGATCGGGTTCCTACGCGGAAACTGCTGGCAGGCGCGGTCATCTCCGCGCTGGTGGGGTGGCTGGTCTGGAGCTTGCTCTACAACGGATACCTCGGGAGCTACTGGATCTGGCCGCTGGTGGTGCTCACCCCGGACTCGTGGCGCGGCACCATGGCCTTCGTCGTGTCGAGCTACGTCTACTACGCCCTGTTCATCGGCGGAATCGCCTTCTTCTTCGGGAGGCTGGGACATTGGCCGACGCTGCTCAGCCGCGCCTGGAAACGGATCCGCGGCCTCAACGACAGCGCGGCGGCCACAGCCGCAGTGAACGCGGTGACGGGGCCCCGTAACCCCGATCCGCTGTCAGATCCTGCCCAGTGGCCCCAGTTGCGGGCAGACGGCGCCACCCAGGCTGCTGACCGGCTCTCTGCCGAACTGCGCGACGGCCGTCTCAACGATGTCGACTACGCCCGGATCGACCATGCGTGGCGTTCCGGGCGTGCCCGCAACGACGTCATCAAGGACGTCCTTGCGCAAGGCGCCGCCGCCTGCCTGCACGGATCGGGCGACCGCGATCTTCCCTTCCGCACCGCCCGCCACGACCTCGTGCTGCGCCAGGTACGCGTCGGCACTGCGGTCGACGCCGAACGCAACCCGTACGAGATCCGGGGAGCGGGCCGCGCCCTCGACCCCACCGTGCTGGGAACGTCCGCGCTGATGGTGGGCCCGTCCGGATCAGACTCGACCCGCGTCCTGCGGCCCATCGTCGAGTCGCTGTGTCTCCAGGCCCTCTCGGGCCAGGCCGCCGTCGTCGCGGTTACCTCCTCCGGTGCGGCGGTCTCACCGGACAGTGCCTTCGACCTGGTGGTACGGATTGGGAACCCGAACTCTGCGTACGGCCTCGACCTCTACGCCAGCACGGAGGACGCCGACGAAGCCGCCGGCATGCTGGCCGAGGCCCTGGTCGGCGACCTCGCGGACTCGCTCCCCGGAGGAGACAGCCGGCGGGCGGCCACCGCCCTGGCACAGCTCATCGGCCCCTGGCGGGCCGTCCACGGGGCGTTCCCCCGCGTGGCCGAGCTGCGCGACCTCCTGGACGGCGCCACCGCGTTCACCGAGCTGCGCACGGAGCTGGAGGCGCAGGGGCTCGCCGGACATTTGCGGGAGGTGGATGCGTACGAGCGCCGGCTGGGGACGCCCGGCGACCCCTCCACTCTCCTCGCCCACCGGGTCGCGCTCCTGGACCGGCCCGCGTTCGACGGCGTCTTCACTCCGGACCCAGAAGCCGCAGGGAGCCACCTTTTCTCCTTCGCCCGTCTCGACCGCCCGGTACGGGTACGGATCGACCTGCCGGAGCGTGCGCACGCGGATGCCTCGCGCATCCTCGCGCGCCTGATCCTTGCTCAGTTCACCGCCTGCACAACGGCCCGTGCCAACTCGTCGCTGTTCACGTTCCTCGCGTTCGAGGACGCGGTGCAGACAGTTACCCCCTACGCCCTGCGCGGGCTTCAGCGTCTCCGCGCGAGCCGCTCCGGAGTGCTGCTCAGCCTGGGCACTTTGGGGGACGTACCGGAGCAGCTGCGTGGCCCGCTGCTCGGAGCCGTCGGATGCCGTATCGCGTGCTCCGGAATCACACCCTGGGATGCCGAGCATTTCGCAGCCGCCTGGGGTACGGAGTGGGTGGAGACACGGACGGTCACCCATCGTGAAGTTCGATCCGATGAGCCGTTCACGCGTTTCCTGCACGGAGTGAAGAAATTGATGACGGGGCGCTACGTCACCACCGAGGCGGTCACGGTGAAACGTGAACAGCGCCAGCGGTGGTCGGCCAGCGACTTGGCGAATGACCTTCACCCCGGTCATGTGGTGCTGTCGGTGACCACAGTTCGCGGTGACCGCACTCCCCCGATTCTGACGAAACTCGGGGAATGACCTGAAGCCGAAAGAGGGGGGCTGGGGGCGGTTGGCGCCCGCCCCCGCGTTGTTTGTGGGTTGGGGTGGGGTTGAGTCTTTGGCGCGGGTGTT
>NZ_JBSGZD010000169.1:15807-17209 GCF_053610825.1 Streptomyces sp. NPDC054863
CCAATGTGGGGGCCGGCGGCAGATTGCCGCAGGCCCCCTCTTTGTTTGTGCATGTGCTTGGGTTTCAGTCTTTGCCGCTCTTCTTCGGCCTGGCAGAGCCCCGTGTTCCGTGCGTCGAGATTCCGTCGGCAACACCGTTCGCCCGGTTCTTGCTCCCGCCGCCTTGACCACTGCTGCTGTTGCTTCCGCCTTGGGTCCCGCCGCGTCCGGCGTGGGTGTGGATGCCCTGGGCTACAACGCCCGCAGCGGAGGTGCCCATCTTCAGCCCTGTGCGGCCGGCCTTCACCGTGGTGCGCAGGGCGAGTCCGGCGGCGATGTCGTCGCCGTAGCCGGGCACGAACCGGAAGATCGCTACTCCTGCGGCCAGGGCGAGCAGGATGACGATGATCCCGGCAGCGATCACCGAAGTGCTCCCCGGCCCCTGCGCGGCGGTGAACACGGACGCGATGCCGAGGGCGATGGTAATGATCGGCTTGATCAGGATGAGCGCGATCATGATTCCTGCGTAGGTGCGCACCTTGCCCCAGAGCTCACGGTCGACCAGGCCGGAGTAGACCACGGCGCCCAGGACCGCACCCAGATAGAGGGCGGAGGAGCGCAGTACGAGCTCCAGCCACAGCAGCCCGGCGAGGAGAATCGTCAGGGCGGAGGCTGCGAGCAGGATGATGGGCCCGCCGCCGATGTTCTCCCCTCCGTTACGGAGCGCATTGGCCATCGTGGTGAAGAGCTGGGCGGCGCTGCCGTTGCCGCCGGTTGCTGCCTTGGTGACTCCGTCGACCGCAGAGACCACCACGTGCAAGATCAGCGGTGTGAAAGCGGAAGCGATCACGGTCAGCCAGAGGAAGCCGATCGCCTCGCCGAGGGCGGTCGTCAACGGGACGCCGCGCATCGCGCGCTTGGCTACCGCCACGAGCCACAGAATGATCGTCAGGACGGTGGATGCAGCGAAGACGACGGCGTACTGCTGGAGGAAGGCCAGGTTCGTGAAGTCGACGCTGGACGTGGAGTCGACCGTTTTCGCCAGCTGTTCGACACACCACGCGGCACCCTTGGCGACGGAGTTGGCGAACGCGGTGAGCGGGTCGGCCAAGGTTTCCGGGTCCGGGGGCGCAGGCGCCTTCACCCCGTCGCGACAGGCAGCAGCGGCTGCGCCACCGATGGAGTCACACGGGTCTTCGGCTGGCATCAGGGTCCTCCAGGAGTGGGTGCAGTCTGATGGTCTCAGGCAGTCGGGTGAGGCTGGGGTTCTTCCGGCCAATGCCATGTCGGCACCCCCCGCCGATCAGCCCGGGAGGGCCGTATCGGCCGTGAAGAGGGGGGTGTGGACGGCTGATTGGATTGATTGGTTTCCGCAGGTCACCATTGGTTTCCTGATTGGCTGCTCATTGGCGGTGATCGGCTT
>NZ_JBSGZD010000170.1:0-17113 GCF_053610825.1 Streptomyces sp. NPDC054863
CCCCTACGGGGCGCGGTCAGAACTTGGGGTCCTCCAGGGACTTGGGGACCGTCTTGGCGACGGGCTTCGCGAACTCGACCAGGATCCCCGCGTCCGCGTGGTACGACGCGGGGACCAGGAGTTCCACGTACGCCTCGCGGTACATGGTGATGAAGCGGAGGCCGTCCTCGCCCTTGTCGTCGACCACCCAGCCGACGCCGTTGACCTCCACGCCGTTGGCATGCGGATCGCCCACCTCGTCGGGCCGGTCGATCCCGCAGCGCAGTACGATCGCCGGGTCGCCCCAGGCCGCGGTGTACGGGGAGTCGGGCGACGTCTCGCGGCGTTCGACGTCCTCGATGACCTTCTTCGGAAGTTCCTTGTGGAGCGCCTTGCAGTACCCCGCGATCTCGGCGGACGGCGAGGGAACCGTCACAGCCGCGGAACCGTCGGTGGGAGAACAGGAAACGGCCGCCGACAGCAGAATCGCTGCGGCGGCCGAAGTGCGGCGGAGCCGGTGGTTCGAAGAAGTCACCGGGCCAGGGTAGACGGGGGTTACAGGTGGACGACCGGGCAGGTCAGCGTGCGCGTGATGCCGTCCACCTGCTGGATCTTGGCGACCACCATGCGGCCGAGCTCGTCCACGGTCTCCGACTGTGCCCGCACGATGACGTCGTAGGGTCCGGTGACGTCCTCGGCCTGGATGACTCCCGCTATCTTGCCGATCGTGTCGGCGACGGTAGACGCCTTGCCGACTTCGGTCTGGATGAGGATGTACGCCTGTACCACGGAACCTCCAAAGCGGCCACGAGGATCATGTGGGGTGGGGGAAAGAGACGCCACCGTATCGCGTCGTCGCGGGCGGTGGGGAGACTTGCGCGGCCGGTGACGCCCTCACGCAAGAGGCACATCACGGCAGACGACATGGCGTACGGCGAACAGAGGTTGACGTACATGTTGACGGTACCTACAGCAGGGTCGGCTCGCGACCGCAAGCGCACTGGGGCAGAAGGGGCACATTGATGAAGGGCACCGTGGGCGAACTGGGGGAGTTCGGCCTCATCCGGGAGCTGACCTCCAGGCTCACCTCCACTCCGGCCGTACGGCTGGGGCCCGGGGACGACGCGGCGGTCGTGGCCGCACCGGACAGGCGGGTCGTCGCCAGCACGGACATCCTCCTGGAGGGGCGGCACTTCCGCCGCGACTGGTCGACGGCGTACGACGTGGGCCGCAAGGCCGCCGCGCAGAACCTCGCCGACATCGCCGCCATGGGCGCGGTGCCGACGGCGCTGCTGCTCGGCCTGGTCGTGCCCGCCGAGCTCCCGGCCACCTGGCCGACCGAGCTGATGGACGGCCTGCGCGACGAGTGCCAGGTGGCGGGCGCCGCCGTGGTCGGCGGGGACGTCGTACGGGGCGAGACCATCACCGTCGCGATCACCGCGCTCGGCGACCTGCGCAACCACGAACCCGTGCTGCGCTCGGGCGCCCAGC
Source organism: Streptomyces sp. NPDC054863 (assembly GCF_053610825.1). Classification (NCBI taxonomy): domain Bacteria; kingdom Bacillati; phylum Actinomycetota; class Actinomycetes; order Kitasatosporales; family Streptomycetaceae; genus Streptomyces; species Streptomyces sp. NPDC054863. Next base: position 1,471 of record NZ_JBSGZD010000170.1, read on the forward strand.
CCGGCGACGTGGTGGCGGTGACCGGCTGGCTGGGCTGGTCCGCGGCCGGGCACGCGGTGCTCTCGCGCGGCTTCCGCTCACCGCGGGCCTTCGTCGAGGCGCACCGCAGGCCGGAACCGCCGTACCACGCCGGTCCCGCGGCGGCCGGGCTCGGCGCCACCGCGATGACGGACGTCAGTGACGGTCTGGTCGCCGACCTGGGGCACATCGCGGAGGCGAGCAAGGTCCGCATCGACCTGCGCTCGGGCCTCATCGACATCCCCACCCAGATGTCGGACATCGGGCAGGCGGTCGGCGTCGACCCGCTCCAGTGGGTGCTGACCGGGGGAGAGGACCACGCGATCGTGGCGACCTTCCCGCCGGACGTGAAGCTCCCGGCCCGCTGGAAGGTCATCGGCGAGGTGCTCAACCCGTCCGCGCTGCCGCAGGTGACGGTCGACGGGGCGCCGTGGACGAGCAAGGGCGGCTGGGACCACTTCGGCGACATCGAGGGCTGAGCCTTGTGCCGTGTGGGAGCGCTGGTGACCGCGCTACATTCGCAGGTATGCGAATAACTCCTGCCGCGCGTCACGGCGTGCTCCCCTGCGTGCTCACCGTCGCCGGATCGGACTCCGGCGGCGGCGCCGGCATTCAGGCCGACCTGAAGACGATGCTGGCGCTGGGCGTGCACGGAATGAGCGTGCTCACCGCCGTCACCGCCCAGAACTCCCTCGGCGTGCAAGGGGTTTGGGACCTTCCGGTCGAGGCGGTGCGCGCCCAGTACCGCAGCGTCGTCGACGACATCGGCGTGCAGGCCGTGAAGACCGGCATGCTGTCGTCGGCCGAGCTCGTCGAGACGGTCGCGGAGCTCCTCGCGGACACCGACGCCCCGGTGGTCGTCGACCCGGTCGGCGTCTCCAAGCACGGCGACCCGCTGCTCGCCGCCTCCGCGCTGGAGTCCGTACGCAAGAGGCTCCTGCCGACGGCGACCGTGGCCACCCCCAACCTCGACGAGGTGGCCCAACTCACCGGCGTACGCGTCGAGTCGGAGGCCGGCATGCGGCAGGCAGCGGACGCTCTGCTGGCGTGCGGGCCGCGCTGGGTGCTGGTCAAGGGCGGCCATCTCCCGGGCGACGCCGTCGACTTGCTGACGGACGGCACCGAGGAGCACTGGCTGCGCGCCGCCCGCTACGACAACCGCCATACGCACGGCACCGGTTGCACGCTCGCCTCCGCGATCGCCTCGGGCCTGGCGAAAGGACTCGACGTACCGCAGGCAGTCGCGGCGGCGAAGGAGTACGTCACGGAGGCGATTGCGGCGGGATTCGCCCTGGGCGCGGGCATCGGCCCGGTCGACCACGGGTGGCGGCTGCGCGACCCTCAGGGGTAGTCCCGCAGGGTGATGTCCGTGGCGGCCTTCTCGGTGAGCTTCTTGAAGAGGCGGGCCAGCGGGCGCGAGCCGAGGATCCGGTAGGTCCGGTCGCGCTGGCGGAGCCTGCGCTCGGTGGGCGGGGCCAAGAACGGGCCCGCGTTGCCCGCGATCTTCTGGCAGCCCTTCGCGAAGTCCCGGAACCCGGCCTCGTACGCGGCGAAGGCGGTGCGGTGGTCGCCGTGCGCGGCAGCCAGCTCACCGGCCAGCACGTACGCGGCGACGATCGCGGCTCCGGTGCCCATGCCGCCCATCGTGGCCCCGTACCCCGCATCGCCGATCAGCACGACGCGGCCGGTGGAAAGCCGGTCGATGTGGATCTGGGCGATGGCGTCGAAGTAGAGCTCGTCGGCGGATTCGAGGGCGGCGAGCGCCTCCAGCACCTTCGGGGCCTCCCAGCCCATGCCGGTGAACCGCTCGGCGATGATCTTCTGCTGCTGGGCGAGGTCGCGCCGGTCGAAGTCCAGCCGCTCGGCGGAGGAGAACACCAGGGAGGCCCCCGCGTGGGACGGGTCGCCGTCGGCGTTGCCGATGCTCACCATCCGGCCGGGATCGCTGTGCAGGCGGGCGGTGCGGTCGAGGCCGAGGTGGTTGGGGACGTCGAAGGCGGCGACGTAGTAGCCCAGGAAACGCAGGTACCGGGACTCGTCGCCGAACGCGAGGGCGCGGGTGCGGGAGTGCAGGCCGTCGGCGCCGACGACGAGGTCGAAGGTGCGGGGGGCCGCCTGCTCGAAGGTGACGTCGACGCCGGTCGGGGTCTCGTGGAGGGTGGCGATCGAGTCGCCGAAGACGTACTCGACGTTCTCCAGGTCCTTGGTGCGCTCGTACATGATCGCCGCGAGGTCGCCGCGCGGGATCTCGACGTCACCGCTCATCATGGCGGCGGGCAGATCGACGCGGGGAGTGCCGTCGGCGCCGACGACGGTCTGCACCCCCATGTGCGTCTGGCGGGCGTGCACCTCGTCCCAGATCCCCATGTCCTGAAGGACCTTGCGGTGCACGTGCCCCCGGAAGTCGACGGCGAATCCGCCGGGCCGGAGGGCGGGCGCCTTCTCGACGACAGTGACCCGGGCCCCGCGACGGGCGAGCTGGAGGGCGAGAGCGGGACCGGCGATGCTGGCGCCGGAGATGAGGAGGTGGAGGTGGGAGAGGCTGGTGTGCTGCTGCTTCGTCATGTGGAGCAGCTTGGAAGGGGCCGCTTACCGCGGGCTTACCGAGGGCTTACCCGTTCAGCGCCCTACTCGATCCCGATCAGCAACGGCGCCGCCTGCCGCCCGCCCCGGTACGTCACCGTGTCCACCGCCAGGTGCCGCCTCCGCACATGGGATTCGAGCGCGTCCGCCAGCCCGTCCGGGACCTCCTCGCCGAGGACGAGCGTGACCAGCTCGCCGCCCGCCGACAGCATCCGGTCCAGCACCGTCCGTGCCGTCGCCGCGACGTCCGTCCCGATGACGGCGACGTCGCCGTCGATCAGTCCGAGGACGTCGCCCGCCTGGCAGACCCCCGCCGTCGTCCACGACTGCCGCTCCGCGACGGCCAGTTCGGCGTAACGGGTGGCGCCCGCCGCCGACGTCATCGCGACCACGTCCTCGTCGAAGCGCCGGTCCGGCTCGTGCACGGCGAGGGCCGCGATGCCCTGGACCGCGGCCCGTGTCGGGATCAGGGCGACCCGCACGCCCTCCGTACGCACCTGCTGGGCGGCAGCCGCAGCCGTGTGCCGCAGATCCGCGTCGTTCGGCAGGAGTACGACCTCGCGCGCGTGCGCACGGCGGATCGCGTCGACCAGCTCGCCGCTGGCCGGCGGCTCCCCGGGCCGCGCCAGCACGGTCGTCGCACCGGCCTCCGTGCACAGTTTCCTCAGACCCTCGCCCGGGACGACCGCGACGACGGCCCGCTGGGCGCGCTCGCGCGGCGGGGCGACCCGGTCGGCGCCGAAGTGCGTGATCCGGATGCGGTACGGACGACCCGCCTCCACTCCCGCCTCCACGGCCGCACCCGCGTCGTCGACGTGCACATGGACGTTCCACAGGCCGTCGCCGCCGACGACGACCAGGGAGTCGCCGATGCCGTCGAGCCGGGTCCGCAGCCGGTCCACCGCCGCGTCGTCCGCCTCCAGGAGGTAGATCACCTCGAAGGCGGGACCGCCCTCGTCCGCGTGGTCGGCGGAGCAGTCGTCGTCGACGAGCACACCGTGCGGCGCCTGCGGACGTACGGCCACGGCCTCCCCGGTCAGCGCCTCGACCAGCGACCCGAGCACGGTCACCAGGCCCCGGCCGCCCGCGTCGACGACCCCGGCACTGCCCAGCACCGCCAATTGCCCGGTGGTCCGCGCGAGGGCGGTACGCGCCCCCTCGTAGGCGGTGCGTGCGACGTCGGCGGCCGTGGCGGTTGCTCCGCCTTCTCCGGCCACCGCGCCCGCCTCCGCCGCGTCCGCCGCCGCGGTGGCCACCGTCAGCACCGTGCCCTCCACGGGGTGCGCCACCGCCTCGTACGCGGACGACGCCGCCCGCCGCAGCGCCCGCCGCAGGCCCGCACCGTCGGCACTCTCGCCACCGGCCAGTTCCTCGGACATCCCGCGCAGCAGCTGGGAGAGGATCGTCCCGGAATTCCCCCGGGCACCTATCAGTGCGCCGTGCGCCATCGCCCGTACGGCATCGGAGAGCGCGGGGGCCGAGGCGGCAGGGCCGGAAACCGTCTCGTGGGCGGCGAAGACCGCCTCCACGGCCTGGGCGGCCGACTCCATCGTCAGATAGAGGTTGGTTCCGGTGTCCCCGTCCGCGACCGGATAGACGTTGATCGCGTCGATCTCCTCGCGCTCCGCACCCAGCGCGTGCAGCGCCAGCGAGCACCAGGTGCGTACCGCGACGGCGTCGAGGTCGTCGGGGGACTGCGGCACCTGGGCCTCCTCCTTGAGCAGCGGGAACGTTCGCAGACTAGCTTCCGGCGGTGGGCCGCAGAGGGAAGGGGCCGGGGCGGGGGTCCCGGGAGCCGTGGTAGTTTCGTTGTACGAGAGCAGTCGTTGTATGCTGCTCCGGTTGCCCGATGAAAATCGGGACATTCCCCCGGCAGTGCCACAGGATCCTCGGATCCTTCGGCCTGCCGGAATTCACTGTAAGTGCATCTGAAGTCTTTGGAGTGACCGTGGCTGCCAACTGCGACGTCTGCGGCAAGGGGCCGGGCTTCGGCAACAACATTTCGCACTCGCACCGCCGTACCCCGCGTCGTTGGAACCCCAACATCCAGCGCGTGCGTGCAGTGGTCGGGCGGACGCCGAAGCGGCTGAATGTCTGCACCTCGTGCATCAAGGCCGGCAAGGTCTCGCGCTGACGTCTAGATAGCGCGGCCACCTAGCTGGTTGCTTAAAGGACCGGTCCACCCTCGGGTGGGCCGGTTTTTTTCTTGCCCGAAAACGCCTCGGGAGACGGCTCACCCGCCCCGGAACGCCCTTCGTCCAGCAGAATCGGCGGGTGCGCTTCGGACTGCTGGGCCCCATGGAGATACGTACCGACGACGGAGAGACCCTCGACCCCGGCGGCGAACGGCCGCGGTCACTGCTCGCACTGCTGCTGCTGGACGCGGGCCGCACGGTGCCCGCCGCACGGCTGCTGGAAGGGCTGTACGGGGACGAGCCGCCCGCCCGCGCCGCGAACGCCCTCCAGTCACAGGTGTCCCGGCTGCGGCGACGGCTCGGGACACTCGACGCGGGCATCGAGTCGCTGCCCGCCGGCTACCGGCTGGACATCGCCCCGGACACGGTGGACGTGCACCTCTTTGAGGCGACGGCGCGGGCGGGACGCGAGGCGCTGGGGGCGGGCGAGCACGGACGGTCCGCGGAACTGCTGCGGGAGGCGCTCGGCCTGTGGCGGGGCCCCGCCCTGGCGGACCTGGCGTCCGTGCCGTTCGCACGGGCACAGGCGGACCGGCTGGACGCGATGCTGCTGGGCGTACGGGAGGACCTGGCGGAGGCGGAGCTGGGGAGGGGCACGGGGCCGGGGGCCGGGCTCGTACCGGAACTGCGCGAGCTCGTCGCCGTACATCCGCTGCGGGAGCGGCTGTACGGGCTGCTGATGCGGGCGCTGCGGGCGGCCGGAAGGACCGCGGAGGCCCTGGCCGTCTACGAGGACGCCCGGCAGGCCCTCGCCGAAGCGCTGGGCGCCGACCCCTCGTCCGAGCTGGCCGCCCTCCACCTGGAACTGCTGCGCCCGGAACGGGCCGCCGTGCCGCGCCCCGTCCCCGCCCGCCTCACCAGCTTCGTGGGGCGTACGCAGGAACTGGCGCGGCTCGGCGAGCTGCTGGGGTCCTCGCGCCTGGTGACCCTCACCGGGCCGGGCGGGGCGGGCAAGACACGGCTGGCGGTGGAGGCGGCGGGGCGCTGGCCGGGTGAGGTCTGCTACGCCGAGCTGGCACCGGTGCCGGACGCGGTGCGGCTGCCTTACGCGGTGCTGGGAGCGCTCGGCGTACGGGGCAGCGGCTTCCGGGAGCGGACGGGGCCGGGGGCCGGGGACGCGACGGACCGGCTGCTGTCCGCACTGGCCGCGTTCGAGGGGCGCCGGCTGCTGCTCCTGCTCGACAACTGCGAGCACCTGGTCGACGAGGTGGCCCGGCTCGGCGCACTGCTCCTCGGAGTCTGTCCCGACATACGGATCCTGGCGACGAGCCGTGAAGGCCTCGGCATCACAGGGGAGACCCTGGTGGCGGTGGAACCCCTGGGCGCCCCGGCGGCGGTGCAGCTCTTCCTGGAGCGAGCGGCGACGGTGCGCCCCGGCGTCGCCTTCCGGCCGGGCGGCGAGGGCCACGCGCGCGTGGAACACATCTGCGCCGCCCTGGACGGACTGCCGCTCGCCCTCGAACTGGCGGCGGCCCGGCTGCGCACCCTCTCCGTCGGCGAGATCGCGGACCGGCTCGCGGACCGGCTCGGCCGGGGCGGCGACGACCGCTTCCGGCTGCTGTCGCGCGGCGACCGTACGAAGGAGGCCAGGCACCGGACCCTGGGCGCGGTCGTGGAGTGGAGCTGGGAGCTGCTCGACGAGGCGGAGCGGGAGCTGGCACGGCGGCTGACCGTGTTCGCAGGGGGCGCGACGCTGGACGCGGTGGAGCGGGTCTGCGGGGTCGACGACGCGGACGGCCTGCTGGCCTCGCTCGTCGAGAAGTCCTTCGTGACGGCGGTGGACGGCCGGTACCGGATGCTGGAAACCATCCGGGCGTTCTGCGCCGAACAACTGGGCGCGGGGGAGCGGGAGTTCAGGGACGCCCATGCGGCGTACTTCCTCGCGACGGCCGAGACCGCCGACCCCCTCCTGCGCGGCAGGGAGCAGCTCCGCTGGCTGGACCGCCTCGACGCCGAGCACACCAACCTCCTGTCCGCACTGCACCACGGAACCGTCGCCGCCTCTTTGAGGCTGCTGGCCTGCCTGTCCTGGTACGCACCGCTGCGCGGCCGGGCCGGGGAGCTGTCGGCCGCGGCCCGGGAACTGCTGGCGCGGGCGGGGGACGAGCCGCCCGAGGGGCTGGTGGAGGAGTACGCGCTGTGCCTCCTGGCCGCCGTCGTCCACCGGGAGGGGGAAGGCGGCAGTACTGCGGACGAGGTGCTGATCGCCCGCGTGGACACCCTGATGGAGGGTCTGATCGGTCGGCTGCGGATGCCGCACGCCCTGACGCTGTGGTCGCTCGCGGCGGGCCCGCGGATGCGTACGGAGGCGACGGCGGAGACGGAGGCGGCGTACGCGAGCAGCAGTCCGTGGGCGGCTGCCCTGCTGCGGATGGGCCGCGCCTACCAGCACCTCTTCGAGGGGCGGCCGGGAGCGGCCGAGGAGGCGTTCACCGGCTCGCTCGACGGATTCCGCACGACCGGTGACCGGTGGGGCATCGCCAACGCCCTCGACCCGCTGGCCACGCTCGCGCACTGGCGCGGGGACACCGACCGGGCGCTGGCCCTGCTCGGCGAGGCGCTCGGCCTCGTACAGGAGCTCCGGGCTCCCGAGGAGACCGCCGACATGCTGCTGCGGCGGGCCCATGTGCTGCTGCACGCGGGCCAACAGGCACAAGCAGCAGCCCTGTTCGCCGAATCGGCGGAGCTGGCGCGCTCCATCGGTCTGCCGGACAAGGCGGCGGGCGCACTGCGCGGGCTCGGCGACGCGGCCCGCCTGTCCGGGGACACGCCGCGGGCGCGCGTGCACTACGAGACGGCGCTCGAAGGCGGCTCGGCGAACTGGTTCGGGACGGGGGAGACGCTGCGGGTGTTCCTCGGGCTGGGGCGCACGGCGTGGGCGGAGGGGGACGGGGTCCAGGCCCAGGAGTGGTTCGAGCAGGCGGCGGTGCTGGCGGCCGATGCCCCGGGCAGGCTGCTGCTCGCCGAAATCGCGGAGGCGCGGGCGGAGGCGGCAGGTCCGCTGCGGGCCGCGGAGCTGCTGGGCGAGGCGGAGGGGCTGCGGGGCACGGCGCTGCTGGGCGACCGGGACGTCGTACGGACACGGGAGACGGCCAGGGGCGCGCTGACGGCCGCCGAGTACGGGGCGGCGTACGAGCGGGGGCGCCGGGCCCGCGCGTGAGGGCCGCGGGAGGTTTTCCACAGGGCGAGGGCGTTGTCAGAGGGATGGTGTCCAATGGATCTCGTGCCCTCGCTCGACGAATCACTCAAGAAGACACTCGGCGGCACCACCGCGAAGGTGATGGCCGAGCACCTCGACCTGCACACGGTCGGTGACCTGCTGCACCACTACCCCCGGCGGTTCGCCGAGCGCGGCGAGCTCACCCAGCTCGCCGACCTCCCGCTCGACGAGCACGCCACCGTCGTCGCCCAGGTCGCCGAAGCCCGCGTCCTGCGCTTCAACAACGGCAAGGGCCAGCGCCTCGAAGTCACCCTCACCGACGGCAGCGGACGCCTCCAGCTGGTCTTCTTCGGCAAGGCGATCTACCACCACCAGAAGGAGCTGCTGCCGGGCCGCAAGGGCATGTTCTCCGGCAAGGTCGGCATGTTCCGCAACATCCGCCAGCTCTCCCACCCGGCGTACGAAATGATCGGCAAGGACGCGGGCGAGGACGCCGTCGCGGCCTGGGCGAACCAGCTGATCCCGCTCTATCCGGCCTGCGCCCAGATGGAGAGCTGGAAGATCGCCAAGACCGTCGACCTCGTCCTGGCCTCGATGGAGGCGACGAAGTGGGCGGAGCTCGTCGACCCGCTGCCGCCCGCGCTCCGCGAGGGCCGGGGCCTCGTCGAGCTCCCCGAAGCCTTCCGCAAGATCCACCGGCCGCGTACGAAGGCGGAGATCGCCGAGGCCCGCGACCGGCTGAAGTGGGACGAGGCGTTCATCCTCCAGGTCGCCCTCGCCAGGCGCCGGTTCGCCGAGACCCAGCTGCCCGCCGTGGCCCGCAGGCCCGTCCCCGAGGGCCTGCTCGACGCCTTCGACGCCAAGCTCCCCTTCACCCTCACCGACGGCCAGCAGAAGGTGTCGAAGGAGATCTTCGACGACCTCGCCACCGAGCACCCGATGCACCGCCTCCTCCAGGGCGAGGTCGGATCGGGAAAGACCCTGGTGGCCCTGCGCGCCATGCTCGCCGTCGTCGACGCGGGCGGGCAGGCCGCGATGCTCGCGCCCACCGAAGTGCTCGCCCAGCAGCACCACCGCTCCATCACCGAGATGATGGGCGAGCTCGCGGAGGGAGGCATGCTCGGCGGGTCCTCGCTCGGCACGAAGGTGGTGCTGCTCACCGGTTCCATGGGGATGCCCGCCCGGCGCCAGGCCCTCCTCGACCTGGTCACGGGCGAGGCGGGCCTCGTCATCGGCACGCACGCGCTGATCGAGGACAAGGTGCAGTTCCACGACCTGGGCCTGGTCGTCGTCGACGAGCAGCACCGGTTCGGCGTCGAGCAGCGCGACGCGCTCCGCTCCAAGGGCAAGCAGCCCCCGCACCTCCTGGTCATGACCGCCACCCCCATCCCGCGCACGGTGGCCATGACCGTCTTCGGTGACCTGGAGACCTCCGTCCTCGACCAGCTCCCCGCCGGACGCTCGCCGATCGCCACCCATGTCGTCCCGGCGAAGGACAAGCCCCACTTCCTGGCCCGCGCCTGGGAGCGCGTCCGCGAAGAAGTGGAGAACGGCCACCAGGCGTACGTCGTCTGCCCGCGCATCGGCGACGGCGAGGACGAGCCGAAGAAGAAGTCCAAGAAGACTGCCGAGGAGGCGGAGGACCCCGAGAAGCGGCCTCCGCTCGCCGTCCTGGAGATCGCCGACCAGCTCCGCACCGGCCCGCTGAACGGCCTGCGCGTCGAGGTGCTGCACGGGCGCATGCAGCCGGACGACAAGGACGACGTGATGCGCCGGTTCTCCGCCGGTGAGGTGGACGTGCTGGTGGCGACCACCGTCATCGAGGTCGGGGTCAACGTCCCCAACGCCACCGCAATGGTGATCATGGACGCGGACCGGTTCGGCGTCTCCCAGCTGCACCAACTGCGCGGCCGGGTCGGGCGCGGCTCAGCCCCCGGCCTGTGCCTGCTGGTCAGCGAGATGCACGAGGCCAGCCCCGCCCGCGCCCGGCTCTCCGCCGTCGCCGCCACGCTCGACGGCTTCGAGCTCTCCCGCATCGACCTCGAACAGCGCCGCGAGGGCGACGTCCTCGGCCAGGCCCAGTCCGGCGTCCGCTCCTCCCTGCGCGTCCTGGCCGTCATCGAGGACGAGGAGGTCATCGCCGCCGCCCGCGAGGAGGCGGTCCTGATCGTCGCGGACGACCCGGAACTGGAGCGGCTGCCGGAGCTCAGGACGGCCCTGGACGCCCTGCTGGACAAGGACCGGGAAGAGTACCTGGACAAGGGATGATTGCGGACGGGGTGCCCCAACTGCCCTTTATTTCGGGTGACTTGACGCGGACACGCTGCGGGTGTGCAGCATCGCCGCGACATCTCCGACCCATGAGGGGCACGATGAACAGCGGTATCCACAGCACCGGAAGACGTGCGCTCGGCCGCATCGCGGCGGCCTTCGGCCTGACCCTGGCCCTGGTCTCCGGGACGGTCGCCACGGCGGGCACGGCACAGGCCTCTCCGAACGACACAGGGGCGTTCAGCTTCTCGGGCGACGAAGGCGACTTCATCAGCCAGGGCCGGTCCTACGCGTACTCCACCGCGAACAAGGACTCCGTCCACGCGGCGGGCAGCAAGACCGGCAACTCCCTCTACCTCCGGGTCGAAGCGGCCGACGACTCCACCTGGACCCTCCGGTTCCAGGCCGACGACGCCCTCAAGCCGGGCACGTACACAGCCGGCGCCAAGGGCAACCCCCACATGGAGCTGTACGGCAACGGCCGCTCCTGCAGCGACGGAGCCACCGGCACCTTCGAGATCAAGGAGCTGGTCCTCGGCCCCCGCGAGTACGTCGAGAAGCTGGACGTCGCCTTCGAGTACCGCTGCGGGGGCGGCGAGGCCGCCTCCCGGGGCTCGTTCCAGGTGAACAACCCGCCCCCGCCCGCGGAACTGGCCCTCGGCATGGACGTGGCACTCACGGGGCAGGCGAACGCCCTGAACGGCGAGGCCCTCGTGCACGGCACGGTGAGCTGCAACGTCCCGGCCGAGACCCACCTCTACGTCGGCCTCACCCAGGTGAAGAACAAGGTCATCATCCGGGGCTCGGCCGGTGACACTGTGGCCTGCGTCCCCGGCGCCCCGGTCCCCTGGACCCTCCGCGTCGTGCCCACCGGAACCACCCCGTTCCAGAAGGGGAAGATCGAGGCGGTCTCCAGTGCGTGGGCGGACGACCCGTTCTACGGCGACTCCACGCACACCGGCACCCGGACCGCGGTGGTCCAGCTCGTCAAGGGCTGAGTGGGGCGATTGGTACGCGGGCCGGGCGGCCGGCCGAACCCCGGGTCGAGAGAGCCGGGCGAACCCCGGGCTGAGAGAGCCGGGCGAACCCCGGGCTGAGAGACTTGGGTGACACAGCCGACCAGCCCTCCCGCGCACCGGCTCCCGCGCACCGACCAAGGACTTCACCAGATGACCCGCGTGATCGCAGGCACCGCCGGCGGACGACGCCTCACCGTCCCGCCGGGCGACGGCACCCGCCCCACCTCCGACCGTGCGCGCGAGGGCCTGTTCTCCACCTGGGAGGCGCTCCTCGGCACCCTTGAGGGCATCCGGATCGCCGACCTGTACGCCGGTTCCGGCGCCGTCGGCCTCGAAGCGCTCTCCCGGGGCGGAGTGCACGCCCTGCTCGTCGAGGCCGACCAGAAGGCCGTCCGTACGATCCGGGACAACGTCAGGACCCTGGGCCTGCCCGGCGCCGAGGTCCGCGCGGCCAAGGCGGAGCAGGTCGTGGCCACCCCGGCGCCCGCCGAGCCGTACGACATCGTCTTCCTGGACCCCCCGTACGCCGTCACCGACGACGATCTCCGGGAGATTCTCCTCACACTGCACGCCCAGGGCTGGCTCGCGGAGGACGCCCTGGCCACTGTGGAACGCAGTACCAGGGGCGGAGAATTCAAGTGGCCCAAGGGATTCGAGCCACTGCGGGCCCGTCGTTACGGCGAGGGAACGCTTTGGTACGGTCGCGCCGCCTCACCGTGCGAAGACGCACGATGACCGGACCGGAGAGACGGGGACCACAGATGCGCCGAGCAGTCTGTCCCGGGTCGTTCGACCCCATCACCAACGGACATCTCGACATCATCGGCCGAGCCTCCAGGCTGTACGACGTGGTGCACGTCGCGGTGATGATCAACCAGTCGAAGCAGGGCCTCTTCTCCGTCGAGGAGCGGATGGAACTGATCAGGGCGGCCACCGCCGACTACGGGAACATCGTGGTGGAGTCCCACCACGGCCTTCTCGTCGACTTCTGCAAGGACCGCGACATCCCCGCGATCGTCAAGGGCCTGCGTGCCGTCAGCGACTTCGACTACGAGTTGCAGATGGCCCAGATGAACAACGGCCTCTCGGGCATCGAGACCCTGTTCATACCGACCAACCCCACCTACAGCTTCCTCTCCTCCAGCCTGGTCAAGGAGGTCGCGGCCTGGGGCGGCGACGTCGCGCACCTGCTGCCGGAGCACGTGCACGCGGCGCTGACGAAGCGCCTCGCGGAGAGGCGCGCCGAAGCGCAGGGGAACTGACAAACCGTCACCCGGTGTCGGGCGGGAGGCGACTGGCCTTACAGTCGTCCCGTCCGTCTCCAAACCAGGCCGAGAGAGTGGCGAGCACACGGTGGACGTGCAGAACAAGCTCGATGAGATCGTCCAGACGATCGGCAGCGCCCGGTCGATGCCCATGTCGGCCTCGTGCGTGGTCAACCGCGCCGACCTGCTCGACATGCTCGAAGAGGTGCGCCGCGCGCTGCCCGGCTCCCTCGCCCAGGCCCAGGAGCTGATCGGCGGCCGTGAGCAGGTGGTCGAACAGGCCCGCCAGGAGGCGGAGCGGATCATCGAGTCCGCCCAGGCCCAGCGCGGCGACCTGATCTCCGACACCGAGGTCGCCCGCCGCTCCCAGGCCGAGGCCGACCGCATCCTCACCGAAGCCCGCCAGGACGCCGAGGAGATCCGCGCGGAGGCCGACGAGTACGTCGACTCCAAGCTCGCGAACTTCGAGGTCGTCCTCACCAAGACCATCGGCTCGGTGGGCCGTGGCCGCGAGAAGCTGCTCGGCCGGGGCCCCGGCCTCGACGAGCAGGGCTACGCGGACGAGGACGCTCCGGACTACAGCCCGGACCCCTCCACCCTGCTGCAGCGCGCCGACGAGTACGTCGACACCAAACTGGGCGCCTTCGAGGCCGTCCTCGCCAAGACCCTCGAAGCGGTCGGCAAGGGCCGCCAGAAGCTGCACGGCCGGGTCGCCTCGGACGAGCTCGGCGTGCACATGGCGGAGCAGGACGGCCTGGACCACTCGCAGCTGCGCGGCAGCGACGCCGACTTCCTCGCCGACCTCGCGGAGCCCCGGCCCGCGTCCCCGGCCAGGACCCCCGAGCCCCCGCAGGCCCAGCCCCAGATCCCGGCCCAGCAGCCGTACGACCCGTACGCGACGCAGTACGGCCAGCAGCCCCAGGCCCCCCAGCCGGCCCAGGCCCAGCCCCAGGACGCCTACGCGGCTTCCTACGGCCGGCAGCAGGACCCGTACGGCTACCAGCAGGACCCGTACGCGGCCTCCTACCCGCAGCAGGGCTACGACCAGTACGGCCAGCCGGTGCAGCAGCAGCCCCAGCAGCCGCAGCACCAGCCGCAGATGCCCCAGCACCAGCCCCAGCCCCACCAGCCCCAGCAGGGCGCACTCGACGAGACCAGCATGTTCGACACGAGCATGATCAATCTCGACCAGCTGCGCGAGTACGAGCAGGGCCGCTAGACCCGTCCGGAGAGGGCTGCCGGATCCCTGCGCACAGGGTTGCCGGGACCGGATTGGGCCCTGGGCGAAGCGTCCAGTATCCTGGCCATTCGTCGCGGACCACGTCTGCGATTTCGGCTGCCCGATTCGCCATGGACCTCCGTCCTGCGACGCTACGGCAGCCCTCCACAGCAATCCGAAGGCAGGAAATCCCCTGAACGCGCGCCTCGACCACCGCAACCCCCTCGTGTTCGACACACACGAGCTGGGCCGGCGTCCCGGTGCGCTCCAGCGGCTGACCCGTTCTGCGGAGGCCCCCAAGGACTTCGGTGTCGAAGGGGTCGTCGGCGTACCGGAAGGTGCGCCCTTGGAGATCAGGCTCCGCCTCGAATCCGTCATGGAAGGGGTGCTTGTCACAGGCACCGCCCGTGCCACGGCCGAGGGGGAGTGCGTAAGGTGTCTGGAGCCGGTGCGACTTAACGTCAAGGCGGACTTCCAGGAGATGTTCTCGTACCCTGACGCCGACGACCGGGGCCGTGCAAAAGCGGAACCGGGCGACGACGCCGAGGACGACGAGGACACGCTCTTTCTTGAGGACGGCTTGTTCGACCTCGAACCCGTGCTGCGTGACGTGGTAGTGCTCGCACTGCCGATGCAGCCGGTGTGCCGGGAGGACTGTGCCGGCCTGTGTTCCACATGTGGAATCAGGCTGGACGAGAACCCCGACCACCACCATGACGCCGTCGACATTCGTTGGGCGGCACTGCAGGGACTCGTCGAGACCGGCCAGGTCGACGAGAAGGACAACGTGAACGACGCTGAATCTGGCGTCGACGAGAAGCAGGAGAAGTAGCCGTGGCTGTTCCGAAGCGGAAGATGTCGCGCAGCAACACGCGCCACCGCCGGTCGCAGTGGAAGGCTGCGGTCCCCACCCTGGTGTCGTGCGAGCGCTGCCAGGAGCCGAAGCTCCAGCACATTGCGTGCCCGAGCTGCGGCACGTACAACAAGCGCCAGGTCCTCGAGGTCTGAGCGGCTGGTGAGAGGCACCATGTCTGAGTCACACAAGACGGACAATGCCTCGTCTCACACGCTTCTGGAAGGGCGGCTCGGGTATCACCTCGAGTCCGCCCTTCTGGTGCGTGCGCTGACCCATCGTTCGTACGCGTACGAGAACGGCGGCCTGCCGACGAACGAGCGTCTGGAGTTCCTCGGGGACTCCGTGCTCGGCCTCGTCGTCACGGACACGCTGTACCGCACCCACCCCGATCTCCCGGAAGGCCAACTGGCCAAGCTCCGGGCCGCGGTGGTCAATTCTCGTGCGCTGGCGGAAGTGGGCCGCGGCCTCGAACTCGGCTCCTTCATCCGGCTCGGCCGGGGCGAAGAGGGCACGGGAGGCCGGGACAAGGCATCCATCCTTGCCGACACCCTGGAAGCGGTGATCGGCGCGGTCTATCTCGACCAAGGTCTTGAGGCAGCTTCCGAGCTGGTGCACCGGCTCTTCGATCCACTGATCGAAAAGTCGTCCAGTCTCGGGGCCGGTCTGGACTGGAAGACCAGTCTCCAGGAGCTCACCGCGGCCGAGGGGCTCGGTGTTCCCGAGTACCTGGTCACGGAGACGGGCCCGGACCACGAGAAGACCTTCACTGCTGCCGCCCGCGTCGGTGGTGTCTCGTACGGCACCGGCACCGGCCGCAGCAAGAAGGAAGCGGAACAGCAGGCGGCGGAGTCCGCATGGCGCGCGATAAGCGCGGCTGCGGCGGAGCGCGAGGCGGCGGCGAAGGCCGAGGCCGAGAATCCGACGCCACCGGCCGATCCGGCGACCCCTGAGGCTCCGGCGACCCCTGAAGCTCCGGCTTCCGAGTCGCAGGACGACAGCACGTCGTCGGTCGTCTGACCCGTAGCAGTCCGTCCGGCCCCGGCACCACCCCGTAAGG
>NZ_JBSGZD010000171.1:0-17037 GCF_053610825.1 Streptomyces sp. NPDC054863
ATCCGCGGCACGGTGGCGTTGCAGTACGCGTACAGCAGCTTCGCCCCGTGCCGGATGATCCCGCCGTGCTCCTGGTCGACACCCGGCAGGAAGCCCGGGACGTCGAGCAGCGTCACGATGGGGATGTTGA
The DNA here is from genome assembly GCF_053610825.1 of Streptomyces sp. NPDC054863. Classification (NCBI taxonomy): domain Bacteria; kingdom Bacillati; phylum Actinomycetota; class Actinomycetes; order Kitasatosporales; family Streptomycetaceae; genus Streptomyces; species Streptomyces sp. NPDC054863. The sequence goes on from NZ_JBSGZD010000171.1 coordinate 131, forward strand.
AAGCATCGCACATCTGGACGAACCGGGCAGCTTTTTCACTGGCTTCGATGTCCAGCACTCCGGCCAGCGACTGGGGCTGGTTGGCGACGATGCCGACGACCTGGCCGTCGAGGCGGGCCAGGGCGCAGAGGATGTTGGTGGCCCAGCGTTCGTGGATTTCGAGGTAGTCGCCGTCGTCGACGAGTTCCTCGATGACCTTGCGCATGTCGTACGGGCGGTTGCCGTCGGCCGGGACCAGGTCGAGCAGGACGTCGCCCCGCCGGTCGGCGGGGTCCTCGGAGGCGACGGTGGGCGGGTTCTCCCGGTTGTTCGAGGGCAGCATCGAGATGAGGTAACGGACCTCGGCGATGCAGGTCTCCTCGTCGTCGTACGCGAAGTGCGCCACACCCGACGTCTCCGCGTGCACGTCCGCGCCGCCCAGACCGTTCTGGGTGATCTCCTCACCCGTCACCGCACGCACCACGTCCGGACCGGTGATGAACATCTGCGACGTCTCACGGACCATGAACACGAAGTCGGTGAGCGCGGGGCTGTAGGCGGCGCCGCCCGCGCACGGGCCGAGCATCACACTGATCTGCGGGATCACACCCGAAGCACGCGTATTGCGCTGGAAGATCCCCCCGTACCCGGCAAGCGCCGAGACGCCCTCCTGGATACGGGCGCCCGCACCGTCGTTCAGCGACACCAACGGCGCACCGGCCGAGATGGCCATGTCCATGATCTTGTGGATCTTCGTCGCATGCGCCTCACCCAGCGCACCCCCGAAGATCCGGAAATCGTGCGCGTACACGAAGACCGTCCGGCCCTCCACCGTCCCCCACCCGGTGATCACACCGTCGGTGTACGGCTTCTTGCTCTCCAGCCCGAAACCGGTCGCCCGGTGACGCCGCAACTGCTCGACCTCCCGGAAGGAATCCGGGTCGAGCAGCAGCTCGATCCGCTCACGGGCAGTCAGCTTGCCCTTCGCGTGCTGCGCCTCGGTCGCCCGCTCGCTCGGGCCCCGCACAGCCTGCTCACGCAACGCGTGCAGCTCGGCCACCCGGCCGCGGGAGTCGGTGGGCTCACCCGGAGTATCCAAAACGGTCATGTGTCGACCCTACGAAAGGCACCAAGAAAACGGTCCGTCGACTTTGTACAGTCTCCGGACCGTTCTCCTGTGGACCCTGCACAGAACCATGTCGGGAAGCGGGGGAATCGCCTGGTCCTGAGGGTCGCGCGTTGTAAAGGTCCGACAAAGAGGCTCGGTGTGGCGTGCGGCACTCGTCGCGTGGCCGCACACCGCACCGCCCGCCTCAGCCGCCGCAGTGGAAGCGTGCGTCACCCCAGTCGGCATGGTCGTTGCCGGGGCCGTCGCCGCCGTCCCCGGTCACCAGGTCGACGTATTTCGCGCCCGTCACGTCGGCGGTGAGCGCCCACCCCGGGTCGGCCCCGCGCAGCACCGGCGACTTCACCTTCTCCTTACCGTCGGCGAGCACGCCGAACTGCACGCTGCCCCGGCTGCTCTGGACGTCGTCGAGGCCGACCTGTGCGGTGAAGGAGGTGCACCTGCCGCCCAGGTAGTAGCGGATCCTGCCGGGTGACGCGGTGCCGAGGCCCTTGGCGTGGACGGTGCCGTTGAGGGTGAGCGGCTTGCCGTCGCCGGGGGCGGTCTCCCCGTTCGACATGTCCTTCTCTGCGGGACCCCAGCCGTTCTCCATGGACGTCCAGTCGAGGTCGCCGGCGTACGCGTCCTTGGCGGGCGGCGGCGGGAGGGTGCGGACGCTCGCGGTGGCGGCGAGCTTGCGGGCGGCCCCGCCCGCGGTGTACGCGGCGGCCGAACTCAGCTCGTACGCCTGGTACTTGGCGTCCACCGGCGGGGTGACCTGCCAGCTTCCCGTGACCTTGGCGCCGGGGGCGACGGCCGGGAAGGCGACGGGTCCCGCGGGCTCGGCCTGCCAGCCCTCGGGGAGACCGAGGGTGAGGGCGACGTCGGTGGCGGGGGTCGTCCCGTAGTGGGTGAAGGTGGAGGTGACCTCGTGCTTCTGGCCGGGTTCGAGGGCTCCGGCGGCCGGGGTCAGGGCGAGGTTGCCGCAGGCGGCGCGCTCGGTGGCCGGGCCCAGGTCGGTGACGGTGAAGTCGTCGAGGACGAAGTCGGCGCCCTCGGGTGCTCCGGCCTTCTTGCGCAGGCCCACCCAGGTGTCGCCGCAGCCCGCGGTGACCGTCTCGGCGAGGCGGGCGGTGGTGCGCTGTTCGGCGATCGGGGTGCGGCGGGTCTCGACGGACGCGCTCTTGCCGTCGGCACCGATCCGGTCGTACCCGGTGATCCACTCGTAGGCCCCGGCGTGGCTCGACTGGTGGTCGAACTCGACCTTGTAGCGGTGGCCGTCCTTCATGGGGACGGTCCACGGGGCGGTGCGGTAGACGAGCCCGTCGTTCTCCTCGTGGGACTTCAGCGACTCCTTGCCGCCGAGGACGTCGTCGATGCGCTTTCCGTTCCAGCCGGCCTGGGTGTACGGGGCGTTCTTCTGGGCGATGTGGGTGCGGGGGTCGGTGTCGCCGCCCGCGTCGCCCTTGAAGAAGGGGCCCCAGCCCTGGTCGACGGCTTCGAAGTCGTCGTGGACGAGGGCGCCCGGCTTGACGGTCGGGGCGTTGGCGACGAGGCGTACGTCGTCGATGCGCACGCGTACGCCCGACGTGGCCTTCTCCGTATGGAAGTTGAGGGTGGCGGTGCCGTCGGCCGGGGCGGTGAAGTTGACCTTGGCGCGCTGGAAGTAGGTGCCGTGCCAGTCGTTGGCGGCGGTCCGTTCCTGGGCGGTGGAGCGCTCGACGGCGACCTCCTTGCCTCCGACGGTCATCGTCGTGCGCCGGGAGGCTCCGGGCTGCACCTCGACCCAGGCGGACGCGGTGTAGCGCTGCCCCGCTTCGAGGCCGGTGATGCGCTGCGAGAGGGAGGCGGCGGCGGTGCCGGAGAGGGCTGCGCTGTTGCGGCCCTGACTGTCGGTGTCGCGGACGGCCTTGCCGCTCGTACGCCAGTCAGCGAGCTTCGCGTCGTTGAAGCCGGGGTCGGCGACCTTGCCGCCCTCGCCCCATTTCGCGTCGGGCGCGGCGGGGGTACGGCCTGCCGGGTACAGCACGTACGGCTGACCGGCGGTCGCCCGCAGCGTCACCTTGCCGTCCTTCACCGGGACGGTGGCGGTCTTCACCCGGCCGTTGTCGGTGAGCCTGCTGACGGTGAAGGACCCGGTGTTCTTGAACTGTGCGGGAACGCTCCAAGTGGTCGTCCCCCCGGCCTTGTTGTAGTGGTAGAGCTTCTTGCCGCCGTCCCACGGGAGGAGGTAGTTCTCCCCGTCGAGGACCTTCGCGTCACCCACGTAGAAGGCGCGCTTGCCGTTCTCGACGGCGCCGCGCACTCCCCCGGTGAAGTCGATGCGGTCCTTCTCCCAGTGCTGGATCCTCTGGTGCTGGAGGAACTTGGCGGGCAGGTTGCGCTGCCAGATGTTGGCGGAGAAGGCCTGGAAGTCCGTCTCGCCCGTCCAGCCCTCGAACTCCTCGATGGCGGTCTGGCCGAGGATCGGGTGGTCGTTCCAGATGTCCTTCTCGCCGTTGCGGATGAACCGGATGATCTGCGAGTTGAGGCCCTTGTTGGTCTTGCCGCCGTAATTGAGGTCGTTGGCCCAGTGCGACCAGAGGGATGCGTGCTCGAACTTGTCGGCCCACTCGGTGGCGACGTTCCAGCCCTGCCGCTGCACCGCCTGCATCGTCTTGTCGGCGATCCAGCCGTGCGAGTAGTAGACGTCGATGTAGAGCAGGCTGAGATTGCGGTCGGTCTCGTCCCTCAGTTGCTGGAACCTGCGGGCCAGATCACCGCTGTTGATGTCGCGGCGCTGGTCCATGTAGTAGCTCTGATTGAGCCAGTTCCAGCCGGGTTTCGTCTTGTCGACGAGCTTCTCGTCGAAGGCCTTCGCCTCGGGGTACGACTCGGTGGCGTTGACGTGCACGCCGAAGGTCGCACCCCACTTCTTGCCGCCCTTGAGCAGCTTGTTGAGGTCGGTGAGCCCACCGGCGCGCTTGTTGTAGTTGCCGCCGTAGTCGGGGTGCGCGGAGTCGTGCCCCTCGGACCCGTACCCCTTGAGCACGGCGAGCTGGCCGAGCCCGTCGGTCGCCTGCGAGACGCGCTTGACGTCGTCGAGGGTGCGGAGGAAGGGGTGGGTCGCCTGGCTGGCGAAGTTGAACGGAATGTGGGTGACGACCCGGTCCGGGGTCTCCTTCGCGCCGGGCGCCTCGATCCCGATGGACCGGAAGGCGACCGCCCCGTCCTGCCAGTCCACTTGTCCGTCCGCGTTCGCGTCGGGGGTCACGACGACCTTCGCCCACGGCAGGTCCTTGCCGCTCTCGGGCTTCGCGGCCCCTTCGCCCCGGTACGTCCACCGACCGGACCACACCCCGACCCGGACGCTGCCGTCCTCGCCCTTGGTCGCCCGGTGCCAGAGGCGGGCGCCGTCCTTGGCGGTGGCGCCGCCGGGCTTGTCGTACGAGGAGTTGGACTCGACGGCGGCGGCGAGGGAGCCGGTGTTCACGATGCCGTACGAGGCGCCGACGGGTGCCGCGTCGGCGGGGGTCGCGCCGGTGACCTTCGCGAAGACGTCGGCCGTCCGCGTCGAGTCGGGGTCGAGCCGGGTGAAGGCGGTCTCGGCGCCCGCCTCACCGCTCCCCACCGACACGAGGTCGTGCCCGGGTATGTCGAGCGTGCCGACGCGGAACGCCTCGGTGTCCCGTACCGCCGTGATCTTGAAGGTGGTGGCCCGGCCGCTGACGGACAGCGTGGCGTCGATCTCGACGCCGGACAGGGAGGGGAAGACGAGGGTGTACGCGGCGGAACCGGCCCGGACCACGGGTGCGGCCTGGACCTGCACGGGGTACGCGGTCCCGTTGAGCACGACGGACGTCACCGGCCGTGTACTGCCCAGGAGCCGGCCCCCTCCCGCACGGTCGGTGTACGACACGACACGCGGGAAGTCCTTGGCGACGGTGACGGACAGCTGGGCGGACTGTATGACGGCGGTGTCGGCGCCGGGCCCGGGCACCGGCGCGGCAACCCCCGGCAGGGCCGGCCCGGCGAGGGCGAATACGACGGCTGAGGCGGCGGCGAGGGCGCACGACGCACGGAATCTTCGCGACATGGGGCCTGAGTAAGCCCGCACCCAGGGGCCCCGTCAACGGCATCGGACCCCTCCGCTCCCGGCAGTCCAACAATCGCCGCCCGGAAGTCCAAGCGGAACGCCGTGGGCCGAACGGCTGAATTCCGACGACTACCCGATCGTAAAGGTTGAAAGTTGAACATCATCGCGCTAGGGTCGTCCCTGTTGAAGCTCATTGAACCTTCAACAAACTCTCATCCAACGAGCACCGCCCCACTCCCCCAGGAGGAACGCCATGGGTCTCTTCGGCCGCCGCAACGACAACGACGCCACCGACAACACCACCACGCCCACCGCCGTGGACCCGGCCCTGGCCGCCCTGACCGGCGAGTACACGATCGACCCGAGCCACAGCAGGATCGGCTTCACGGCCCGCCACGCGATGGTCACCAACGTGCGGGGCTCCTTCACCGACGTCGAAGGCACCCTGAAGCTGGACGGCTCGGACCCGGCCGCCTCGGAGGCCGCCCTCACCGTCCGCATGGCCAGCATCGACACGGGCGCCGAGGACCGCGACAACCACCTGCGCAGCGCGGACTTCTTCGACGTGGAGGCCTTCCCCGAGATGACCTTCCGCTCGACGAAGGCGGAGCAGCTGGGCGGCGAGGACTACCGGATCACCGGTGACCTGACGATCAAGGACGTGACGCGCCCGCTCTCCATCGACCTGGAGTTCAACGGCACGGCCACCGACCCCTTCGGCAACGAGCGCGTCGGCTTCGAGGGCTCGACGACGCTCCTGCGCTCGGACTGGGGCCTGACGTGGAACGCGGCGCTGGAGGCGGGCGGCGTCCTCGTCAGCGACAAGATCAAGCTGAGCTTCGACATCTCCGCGATCAAGAACGCGGGCTGACACGCGGTCCGGAGCGCGGGCCAGAAGCCGCCGCCTGGGGAGCGTGGGCTAGAAGCCGCCGCCTCCGAAGTCCCCGCCTCCGCCTCCGCCTCCGAAGTCCCCGCCACCGCCGAAGTCGCCTCCGCCGAAGCCCGACGGGTCGAAGTCCGAGCCCGAGACGTCGCCGCCTTCGAAGCCCGCTCCGGCGGAGTCGTCGAAGCCGGTGCCCGCGCCGTAGTCCGACGCGTAGGCGGGCGAGGAGAGCATGGAGCCGAGCATGGTGCCCATCAGGAGGCCGGGGAGCATGCCGCCGCCGAAGTAGCCGCCCGCCCAGGGGCCGTAGGCGGGGCCCGCGTCGTAGTAGGGGCGGCGGCCGTCGGCCGTGTCGACCGTACGGACGGCGGGGTCCAGGCCGTCGGCGATGCGGGCCGCGTCGGCCGCGCAGACCGGGACCTCGCGGGCCGCGCCGCCCGGCGGCGTCCAGGTCGCGTCGGCGACCGAGGGTCCGTGGCGGGGGTCGAAGAAGCACGGGGAGCGGCGCTCGGGGACCGGCGCTCCGGTGCGGCGGGCGTCCAGGACGGCGAGGGAGTAGCGGCCGTCTTCGAGGGCTTCCGTCACGCCTCGTACGTCATTGGGCTGCTCGACGGCCGCCATGCGGGACTTGGCGGTCTCGTAGAGGTCGAGTGCGTGCTCGTAGTCCGCGCGCATCTCGTCCGTCGCACCCGGCTCCGAGGGGTGGAAGTCGAGGCGGTCGAGCTCTTCGCCGTAGGCGGTGATGTCCTCGTCGACGACGACCGTCAGCTTGCGGAGGGACGCCAGGCGCTCTTCCTCCTTGCGCTTGCGGCTGCGGCGTACGAGGACGTAGCCGCCGGCGCCCGCCACGACCGCTACCGCACCGATCCCGGCCAGTACACCGACGCCGGTGCTGCCGCCCGAGCCGCCGTCCCAGGACGCCGGGGCGTGTCCCTTGATCTGCGGGAGCGCCTGGTCGACGAAGGTGTTGAGCTGGGTGGCCGCGTCCAGGCCCGCCGGGGTCTTGGCCGCCGTGACCAGGTTGCGGACCGAGGCGCGGGGCAGCGAGCGCGGGTCGGCGCCCGCCTCGAAGCCGTCGCCGAGGCGGACCGCGTAGACGCCGGTGACGCCGGTCGCGTTGCGGAGGTTGCCGCGTACGGACGTCGGCGGGAATTCGGGGCTCTGCGGGAGGACCGCCACGAAGAGGGGCTTGTCCGCGTCCTTGATCTTCTGGGCGAGGGCGTCCTGGTCGGCCTGGGAGAGCTGGCTCCTGGCCGCATCGGCCACGTACACCGGGCTCTTCTTCAGGGCGTCGCCCGCCTCGGTCGTACCGGTGGCGGCGGCGGCCACCGAGGCGAGCGGGAGCAGCAGCAGGAGCGTCGACCCGGCGAGGGCCGATATGACGGAAAACGGCCTGGTCCTCATGTGTCCGACGCTACCCGATGTATCCGAACATGCACGAGTTGCGCGGGGTCACGGAATCTCAACTCAGGGTGAGCGAGGCTGCGGTGGTGAACTGGGTCGCCGCCAGTTCCGCGTACAGGGTGTCGGTGCGGACGAGCTCGTCGTGGCTGCCCGTCGCGCGGACCCGGCCCGCCTCCATGACGACGATGCGGTCCGCCCGTACGACCGTGGACAGCCGGTGGGCGATGACCAGGACCGTCGTGTCGCGGCTGAGCTCGACGATGACCTCGCGCAGGCGTTCCTCGTTGACGGCGTCGAGCTGGGAGGTGACCTCGTCGAGGAGGAGCAGGCTGGGTCTGCGGAGGAGGGCGCGGGCGAGGGCGACGCGCTGGCGTTCGCCGCCGGAGAGCATGACGCCGCGGTGGCCGACCTGGGTGTCGAGGCCCTCGGGGAGGCGGGCGACGAGGTCGTCGAGGCGGGTGCGGGTGAGCGCGTGGGCGAGTGCGGCGGGGGTGGCGGTGGGGGCGGCCAGGAGGAGGTTGTCGCGGAGGGTGCCGGCGAGGACGGGGGCGTCCTGTTCGACGTAGGCGAGGGCGGCGCGGAGTTCGGTGAGCGGCCAGTCGCGGATGTCGCGGCCACCGACGGTGAGGGTCCCGGAGTCGTGGGCGTAGAAGCGTTCCAGGAGGGCGAAGACGGTGGTCTTGCCCGCGCCGGACGGGCCGACGAGCGCGGTGAGGCTGCCGGGCGGGGCGGTGAAGGTGACGCCGTGGTGGGCGGGCGGGCGTGCGTCGTCGTAGCCGAAGGTCACGTCGGTGAACTCGACGGAGAGGGGCGGGAGTTGGGGTCCGTCCGCGGGTGCCGTCGCGGGCCGCTCCCCCGGCAGGGATTCGATCTCGTCGATGCGGCGGACCGCCGCGAGGCCGGTGTTCAGGCCGGTCCAGCCGTCGGTGAGCTGGCCGAGCGGGCCCATCAGGCCGAATACGTACAGCAGGAAGGCGATGAGGGAGGAGACCTCCATCGCCCCGGAGACGACGCGGGCGCCGCCCACCCCCAGTACGGCGAGGAAGGCGAGCTGGGTGGCGAGGAACATCGCGATCTCGGAGACCGAGGTCCAGCGGGCCACGGTGACGCCCCGGTCGTGGGCGGTCTTCGCCGCCTCGCCGATGGCTGCCGCCTCGCGGTCCTCGATGCCGCTCGCCTTGACCGTACGGAAGGCCTGGAGCGAGCGGTCGAGGAGCGAGCCCATCGCGCCGACGGCTTCCTGTGCCTGGAGCTGGGCGCGCTGGATGCGCGGCATGAGGAGCGCGAGCACACCGGCGGAGACGAGCAGGACGAGCACGGTGACGCCGAGCAGGAGCAGGTCCACGACGGCCATCAGGACGACCGTCCCGGTCAGCACCAGGACGCCGCTCGCGGCTTCGACGATGCTGCGCGAGAGGACGGTGTGCAGGAGGGTCGTGTCGCCGGTGGCGCGGGAGAGCAGGTCTCCGGGGGTCAGCCGGTCGACGGATGCGACCTTGAGCCGCAGCATCCGGCCGACGAGGCGGCGCCGGGCCCGCAGGACGACGGCTTCGCCGGTGCGGGCCATCAGATAGCGGCCGCCCGCGGCGAGCAGCGCGCCGACGATGACGACGGCGCCGAGCGCGACGAGCGGGCCGGTGGTGGGGCGTCCGCCGCCGAAGGCGTCGACGGCGTACTTCGCCGCCATCGGCATGACGAGTCCGGCCGCCGCCCCGACGAGGGAGAGCAGTCCGCCGCACAGGAGCAGCTTCCAGTGGGGGCGGGTGCGGGCCCGAAGGAGCTTCAGCGGACGGGAGTTCACCCCTTCCACGGTCCTACCTGCCACCCGCCGTCACCTTCATCAGCGGACGGAAGTCGTGCAGGTCCTCGCCGACGGTCCTGCCGCCCGCCGCGACCCACGCGTGCGGCTGGAACGGCGGGGCGTCGCGGACGCCCGCGTGCCAGTCGGGGAAGGTGCCCGACATGCGGCAGGCCAGGGCGATCGCGATCGAGCGGGGCAGGCAGCCGTACCAGCCCGCGCACTTGCGGCTGGTCGCGACCACGGACCGGTACGTCTGAAGGGTCTGCTCGTACGAGGCGGGGCGCGCGCCCCGGCCGAGCAGGGTCAGCACCTGGCGCAGGCGGCCCGGGGTGAGCCTGGCGAGGAGGAGGGCCGCCGCGACGGCGGTGCGGAGCCTGAGGCCGCCGGGGCCCGCGCCGCGCCGGGGCATGGTCATCTCGGTGGTCATCGGGGGCCGCCGGCCGGGGTGACGATCTTCGCCCTGATGAGCTGCTCGGTCAGTTCGGCGACGTCCGCCTCCGCCTCGGTGCGCTCCACGTCGTACTCGGCGAGGAGCTGCTCGACGGCGTCGGAGGGGGTTCTCCCCTCGGAGATCGCGGTCACGACGAGGGTGCCGCACTCGTTCAACTGCCAGTAGGTGCCGTCCTTCTCGTCGAGCAGGACGCCGCCGTACTCGGTGGTGGTGACGGCTATGCCCTTGCGGAGCCGGAGCTGTTGGGTCACGAGTTGGCCTCACTGTTCACGGGGATGCCCGGGGTCACAGGGGTGTCCGGGGTCACAGGGGTGTCCGGGTGTTCACAGGGGTGTTCGGGTGTTCACAGGGGTGTCCGGCCAGGCGCCCTGCGCCGTGCGCAGCCACGCCTCGCAGGACACCGTGGCGTCGATGGGGTACTGCTGGAGCACCGGCGAGAACGGGTCGTCGGCGAGGCGGCGGAGCTGCTGCGCGTCGATCAGGCCGCGTTCGGCCAGGAGCGAGTCGGTCCACAGGTCCCGTATCTCCGGGGCGTGTGCGCGCAGTCCCTGGACGTCGTCGGCGGACATGTCGTCCTTCGTCGTACGGGCGAGGAGGTGCGCGGGGACCACGTCGCGCATCGCCTCGACGAGGAGTGGCTTGTAGCGCCAGGGGACGACCCGGTCCTCGACCCGTACCGCCAGTACGGCCTCGATCACCCGGTCGTCGAAGAGGGGCGCCGCGACGGGCAGCCCGAGTCCGGCGCCCAGGTCCTCCATGGACTGGAAGTAGCGGGCGCCGAGGCGGACGGTGTCGATGTCCATGTGGCGGCCGGGGCGGGGCGCGATGGGCCGCGCGCCCTGTGCCGCTCTACGGAACTCCTCGCGGATCAGCTCCCGCGCCCGCGCGGTGAGCCAGGGCCGCACGGCCTGGCGCATCCCCCAGGAGACCTGCGGGGTACGGGCGTCGGCGGTCGCGGTGTCGACAAGTGAACCGGCGAGCCACTTCCCGAAGGCGGGCGGGAAGAGCATGCCGCGCAGGGTCGGCAGCAGGGGCCAGCCGGACTGGTGGCGCAGGGCGCTCATCCGGTTCCAGGCCTTGAGGGGCTTGGCGGGCAGGAGGTCCTGGCAGGCGGAGGCGAGTCCGTTGAAGAGTTCGTCGCCTCCGTAGCCGGTGAGGTGGTACTCGGAGCCGGTGGCGGCGGCGCGTCCGAGCAGCATGGCGGCGCGGGCGCGGGCGGGTGCGACGGGGAAGGGTTCGTCGAGGAGTTCGCCGCCGGTGCCCGCCAGGTCGGCGTAGAAGAGGGGCGCGTCCTCGGCGGGGACGATCCGGTGCTCGATCTTGCGGGAGCCGCCGTCGGCATCGGCGGCTTCGCGGGCCGCCAACACGCCGCGTTCCGCCCAGAGTTGGTCCTCGGAGCGGTCGTCGCGGGCGGCCACGGTGAGCAGCGTGACGTCCTGCGCGCCGGCCTGCTGGGCGAGGAAGGTGACGGCGGTGGAGTCCATTCCGCCGGAGAGTTCGCCGCTGACCCGGGTACGTCCGTGCAGGTGCGCGGCGACGGAAGCGGCGAGCGCGGCGGCGACGCGCGGGGCGCCTTCGGCCGCGGTGAGCCGGGGCTCGGGCGGCAGCCACCAGCGGCGCACTGAACAGGTACTGCCGGAGTGGGGCGCGCCGCCGTCGCGGAGCAGCAGCGCGTACGCCGGGTCGATCTCCTGGACGCCCTGCCAGAGCGGCCGTTCCCGCAGCGGGTGCGGTACGAAGTCCAGGAGGCGCAGCGCGAGGGCGCCGTCGTCGAGGTCGGCGCCGGTGAGGTGCGCGAGGACGGCGGGCCGGTCGGAGGCGACGCGTCCGCCCGCGTGTGCGGCGTGGTAGACGCGGCGGTGGCCGGAGGCCGTGCCCCGTACGCACGTCTCGCCCCCCGTACGGGAGACGACATGGCTGAGGCCCGGCAGGGCGGTGAGCCGCCGGTGCAGGTCGGGGGTGCTGCGGGCCGGGCCGAGTACGGCATCCAGGGTCGCGGCGGGGATCTCGTTCGGGCCGATCAGGACGAGGGCGTCGTCGCCCCGCGTGACGTGGACCAGCTTCCGTACGAGAAGCCGGGCGAGGATCCAGGGCCGGCCGGAGGGGTGCGGGACGACCTCGAAGGCGTCGGGGGTTTCCAAGGCGTCAGGGGCTTGTACGGCCTCGGGGGCATCCGGCGCCTGGGCATCCGGCGCCTGGGCATCCGGCGCCGCCGAGCGAAGATGCCCGGCCGCCGCCTCGCCTTCGGCGGTGTCCGGAAGGACCACGAAGAAGTCACGCAGGTGCAGGTGACCGGGCATCTTCATCACTCAGTTACCCGTCTGCTCAGATACAGAGCTTGCGGGACCAGAATTCCTTGCACGAGGCATAGAACATGCCCGCGGTCTTCTTGCTGAAGTCGCCCTGGTTGAACAGCGACGGCTTGACGTAGGTCTTCTTCATCGTCGTCACGTCCTCTCCGTGGATAGGGATGCACCGAGCAATAGGCGGCTGTTACGGAAGTGCACGGTGTGACCCATGTGAAATCCGTGGCGGCCGGGGAACAGTTGAACGGTTCCGCTTGCCCCTGTGCACCCCCGGACCCCGGAGATGGCTTGTTCGGCTGCAGACCTGACGGGTTCGCCACCCTTGACTCAGGGTGAACGAGCGCTTACTCGTTGCTCATTGAACCGGTTCGGCCGTATTCCGCACTACTCGGTCGGCTCGACGCCCGCACGCAGCAGTCCGTACGTGTACGCGTCCTCCAGCGCCTGCCAGGACGCGGCGATGACGTTCTCCGCGACGCCGACCGTCGACCAGGCGCCGCCGCCCTCGCCGCTGCCGTCGCCGGTGGTGATCAGCACGCGGGTGGTGGACTCGGTGCCGTGCGTGCCCTCCAGGATGCGGACCTTGTAGTCCACCAGCTCCAGCTTGGCGAGCTGCGGGTAGAAGCGCTCCAGGCCGACGCGCAGCGCCCGGTCCAAGGCGTTGACCGGGCCGTTCCCCTCCGCCGTGGCGACGATGCGCTCGCCCTTGGCCCACAGCTTCACGGTGGCCTCGTTGGCGTGGGTGCCGTCGGGGCGGTCCTCGACGATGGCCCGCCAGGACTCGGTGCGGAAGTAGCGGCGGGCCCGCCCTTCCGCCTCCTCGCGCAGCAGCAGCTCGAAGGAGGCGTCGGCGGCCTCGTACGTGTAGCCCTTGAGCTCGCGCGCCTTGACGCGGTCGACGACGCGGCCGGCCAGCTCGCGGTCGTCGCCGAGGTCGACGCCGAGCTCCTTGCCCTTGAGCTCGATGGAGGCGCGGCCCGCCATGTCGGAGACGAGCATCCGGATGCGGTTGCCGACCAGGTCGGGGTCGATGTGCTGGTAAAGGTCCGGGTCGACCTTGATCGCGGAGGCGTGCAGTCCGGCCTTGTGCGCGAAGGCGGAGACGCCGACGTACGGCTGGTGGGTGGAGGGCGTGAGGTTGACGACCTCGGCGATGGCGTGCGAGATGCGGGTCATCTCGCGCAGGGAGCCCTCGGGGAGGACCTGCATGCCGTACTTGAGCTCCAGGGCGGCGACGACGGGGAAGAGGTTGGCGTTGCCGACGCGCTCGCCGTAGCCGTTGGCGGTGCACTGGACGTGGGTGGCGCCCGCGTCGACGGCGGCGAGGGTGTTGGCGACGGCGCAGCCCGTGTCGTCCTGGGCGTGGATGCCCAGGCGTGCGCCGGTGTCGGCGAGGACGGTGGCGACGACGGCCTGGATCTGGGCGGGGAGCATGCCGCCGTTGGTGTCGCAGAGGATGACGACCTCCGCACCGGACTCGGCGGCGGCCCGCACGACCGCCTTCGCGTACTCGGGGTTCGCCCGGTACCCGTCGAAGAAGTGCTCGCAGTCGACGAAGACGCGGCGGCCCTGCTCGCGCAGGTAGGAGACGGTGTCGCGGACCATCGCGACGTTCTCGTCCAGCGTCGTGCGCAGCGCCAGCTCGACGTGCCGGTCGTGCGACTTGGCGACCAGGGTGATCACCGGGGCGCCGGACGCCAGCAGCGCGTTGACCTGGGGGTCGTCGCAGGCCTTCGCCCCCGGGCGGCGGGTGGCGCCGAAGGCCACCAACTCGGCGTTGCGGAAGGTGATCTCCTTCTGCGCGCGGGCGAAGAACTCGGTGTCGCGGGGGTTGGCACCCGGCCAGCCGCCCTCGATGAAGCCCACCCCGAAGTCGTCCAGATGACGGGCGATGGCCAGCTTGTCGGCGACGGTGAGGTTGATCCCCTCGCGCTGCGCGCCGTCGCGCAGCGTGGTGTCGAAGACGTGGAAGCTGCTCTCAAGGCTCTCTGCGGTCATGCGGTGTGACTCCTGTCGGATCCCGGGGTGGCTCCCAGGCTGCGGAATGGCTGGCTCCACTTGCCCCCATCCTCGCGTGCGCCCCGTCCTCGGCCCGGTTGGGGCCGTAAAACGAAAAAACCCCTCGCGGGTGCGAGAGGTCTGCGCGCGGGTCTGGAGCTGAGCGCCGTGCCGTACGGGGTGGTGGGTGTACGGGACGGTCACTGCGGACCGGCGCGCCTGCTGCCGATAATCATGGCGTACGAGGACACGGGGGCAGTCTGGCACACGGCTGCCCCCGTGTCTCAGGGCGTCTCAGGATGCGGGCCGCTCGGGCGGCGGGGGGCGGTGGAGGCGGCGGGGGGGCGGTGGAAGCGGCGGGGGTCAGCCCAGGTGGCGTACGTAGACCTGGGTGCTGTCGTGCGTGTCGCCCGGCACCAGGTCCGAGGAGTACGAGCCGAAGGCGACGCGCGTGCCGTGGGCGTCGATCGCCGCACCGTACGCACCCTCCTTGCTGGGCGCCCCGGTGGCGTTGGCGCTGACCAGGCGGGTGGATCCGGTCTTGAGGTCGCGCAGGTGCACCTGGCCGACGTGGTGGGTGTCGGCGGCTGCGGAGCTGTTGAACGCCAGGTACCGGCCGTCGGCGCTGAGCGCGCCGAGAGAGGTGTGGTCTGCCTTGTTCACGGCGTCGACGCGCCGCACCGCGCCGGTCTTCAGGTCCCGGATGTGCACGTTGTGCGCTCCGTTGGTGTCGTCCGGGGTGAGCTTGGAGTCCAGCGAGCCGAACACCACGTACCGGCCGTCGGGACTGAGCTGCGTGTCCTCGGACTGCGCGTCGGAGGTCGTCCCGGCGGGCGGCTTGTCCGCCTCGTACAACTTCCCGGTCGGTACGTCACGGACGTGGATGTCGCTCCAGTCGCCGCGCGAGGGGTGCGGGAAGAAGAACTGGTACGCGACCCGCTGCCCGTCGCCGCTGATCGAGACCGACTTCACCGCCCGCTCACGCGCCACCGTCGACGGCTCGCTGATCCGTACCGCCTCCCCCGTCTTCCGGTCGAGGCGGTACGCCCGGCTGTACTGGTCGGGCTCGAAGGAGTGCTCCGACCGCGAGGCCGAGAAGGCCGCGTACCGGCCGTCGGCGCTCAGCCGCACTCCGGACGAGGTGTCGTAGCCGGCGGCGACGGCGTCGTCGATCCGCTCGACGGCCCCGGTGCGGAGGTTCTTGACGTACCCGTGGGTCCGGCCGCCGGTGCTTCCCGGGGCGAGGTCGGCGGCGTCCGAGGAGAAGCCGATGTGGCTGCCGTCCGCGCTGATCGCCGGGTCCGTGGAGGCGCCGTCGGCCTGGGACCCGTCGGCGCGGGTGGACACGCGGACGGTCGTCCCCTTGCGCAGGTCGCGCACGAAGACGTCCGGGACGCCGTTGGTGTCGCCGGGGACGAGGTTGGCGGCGGCGGACTCGAAGACGACGTAGCGGCCGTCGCCGCTGAGGGCCGCGCCCGTCGCACCCTGGTCGGCCTCGGCCCCGCCGGAGCCGACGCTGACCTTCTCGGTCCGGGGCGCGGCTGCGGGCGCGGCGGTGGTCGACGGCAGGGTCAGGGCGGTGAGGGCGGCGGCGAGTGCCGCACCCAGTGCGGCGCGTGTGGCGGTCTGCATGGTGTAACTCCCCCTGTGGACAAGGTGGTTGGCGGGCCGGGTGTGGTGAATCGCCGATACAGGAGACGCATGGATCCTTCACCTGGTTCGCACGTTCGCCCCTCGGATTCGCGGCGGAGGGCGGAGCGGTACGTTCGCCTCATGCGCGTACTGACATGGAATCTGTGGTGGCGTTTCGGTCCGTGGGACGCCCGCCGGAAAGCGATACTCGCCGTCCTGCGCGAGCAGCGGGCGGATGTGATCACCCTTCAGGAGGTCTGGGCGAACGGCGACGAGAACCTGGCCGGCTGGCTGGCGCAGGAACTGGGCCTGGAGCACTGGACGTGGGCGCGGTTCGCCGAGCCGCACCACTGGCAGCGGCGCACCGAAGCGGACACCTCGGACATCGGGGTGGCCGTCCTCAGCCGGTGGCCGATCGGCGAGGAAGCGACGGTGCGGCTGCCCGCCGACGGCGCCGTGGACAACGGGCGCATGGCGCTGTACGCCCGGGTGGAATCCCCCGCCGGGCCGGTCCCGGTGTTCACCACGCACCTCAACTCGGCCGTGTACGACTCGGCGACGCGCTGCGCGCAGGTGCGTGCCCTGCATCGTTTCGTGGCGGAGCACCGGGGTCACGGGCCGTTCCCGCCGGTGGTCGCCGGGGACTTCAACGCCTGGCCCGACTCGGACGAGATCCGGCTGCTCGGCGGCTACAAGACCGCGCCGCCGGTGCCCGGACAGTGCTTCGTGGACGCGTGGGAGTACGCGGAACCGGGAGCGCCCTGGGCCACCTGGGACGCCACGAACGGGTACCACACGCCGGGACCGAGCACCCGGATCGACTACGTGCACCTGGGCGTGCCGGGCCCGGGCGGGCTGGGCGCGGTGCACGCGGTGGCCCGCTTCGGGCACGGCCCGGTGGACGGCGTGTGGCCTTCGGACCATGCGGGGGTACGGGTGGATCTGGCGGGGGTGGTGGGGTGAGGGAGTGAGCGTGCGGAGATCGGGCGGTTCGCCCGACACGCACGGGCTTTCGCCTCAGGGCAGCCGCTTAAACCCTTGCCCCTCTGCCCCCCTTGCCCCCTGGCCCCGAGCCGCCTTGGGCAGCGGGGCCGCCCCCCGGGGGCGGGACGGGTGGGCAAGGGGGCGGCCCCCACGCGGAGCCCCACCCCTCGCTCCGGCACACGCACCGGTGCGGGCCGGTGGGCCGCTTCGCGGGATGGCCCCTCCCCGCCCCTCCACCTAAACCGCTCGCCGCGGGGCAGAGACGGTTCACGGCTCGCGCCGGTGGGGG